>JBEKTN010000034.1:0-32944 GCA_049516015.1 Isosphaeraceae bacterium
AGAAACGGAGGTGAAGATCAAGAAAGAGCCAGACGAAGGCGTCAACAACCGATAACACGAAGGCATGACGGGAGTGGGGATCAGTACAGTTAGGAGGGGGTCAGAATTACTGTCGCCTGACACCTGGTACAGATGCCCGGACCCCGACGAGTGGTAATGGGCGTGCCATCGCTGCGCATGGGTCACTGTCAGCCAACGCAAAAAGTCGGAGACCTCGTGATCCAAGCCGTCCCGAGGCCATACCACCATGTGCCAGTGATTGGGCATGACGCAGTACCCGAGGGTCCGCAGCGGCACACGCAGGAACGCCTCGTCCAGGATGCGCTCGAATGCGGCGTGGTCCTCTTCCTTCAGGAAGAGCTTGGCGCGCGTTGGAGCAATTCAGCACGTGATAGACATAACCACCTTGGATCGAACGGGCGCGTCGGGGCATGAACTCAGCCTACGACCAGGCGCTCTGGCTGTCAAGAAAAACACTCCCGCCCCCTTTTCTCCCCCCCCAAGAGGGAGTCATGGGCCAAAGCCTACCTCCTGATAGGGTTCGCCGGGGTGGTGCGGACTGATCTGGATCGTCACCTTGCGGTCGAGCCGCTTAAGGAAGCCGAGCAGCTTGTCGGTGGTGAAGCGGTTGAAATGCCCGTTCATCAGGTGGGATACCTCCGGCTGCTTGATACCGAGCAACGCGGCAATCTCCCGCTGCGTGAGCTGCCGGTCGCTGAGTAGCTTATAGACGTGAAAACCCAGCTTCGACCGGGCTAGCCGCTCGTCGGCGTCGGGCAGGCCCACATCGGCGAAGACGTTGCCGGAGCCTTCCTCATGCTCGATTCCCTTTTGGCCGTTATTGCTCGTCTTGCTCATGTTCCGCTAGCTCCTTCGCCTCTTTGTATCGTTGTTTGATCAAATCCACATCCGGCTTCGGCGTGGCGATGCCCTTCTTCGACTTTTTCTGAAAGGCATGCAGCACGTAGATGTTCCTACCAAGCTGCACGGCCAGCACCGTGCGGTATGCCTCGGAGTCGTGCCGTAGAGCGATCTCAAACACGCCGCTGCCGATACCCTTGAACGGCTTGGCGTCCTTGGGCATGCCGCCGAACTGGATCAGTTGCAGTTCGTCGCCGATAATCTTCTTCGCCTCGGCGGGAAAGGCCCGCAGATTCCTCAGCGAGTTGCCCAGCCACACCAGCGGTCGCAGCACCGCCGTTTCAAGCTCGTCCGCCTCGTCCTCGTCTGCCAAGGTTACGCACTGGCCTCCATGCCATAGGAACTTTCCTATAAAGTCAAATACTCCATACGGGTCAGCCTGTCAAGTGAGAGTGGACAATGGCAGCCAAGGCCCGTCGTCAACGGGACTTCTTGGCTTAGCGTAGAGCTTGGCCCCTATTGTGATGCCGTCGCTCCCGAGAGGCAAAAGCAAGCGATCCGACGACGGAAGGTCACGCGAACCGCGCGTTCAACAGCCAAACGCGGAACCTTGTTGCGCAACCTCGAGGTGAGCTACGCCGCTTCATCCCAGCCTTGAAGCGGGTGATTGAAAAAAAGGGCGGGCGGGCGGGAGCCCTCGGCACTTTATCACGATGCCGAGGGCGCCGCTCCTTTGACAGAGACGAAGCGAATTTCCACCCTCTTGTTGAGGGCAGAGGCAATCCGCCTGAGCATCGCGAGGGAGTGGCCCTCGTAGTCCCCATCTTCGAGCCGACTGATGACCGACGTGGATGTCCCCACGAGCTTGGCAAGCCCGCTCTGAGTCAGCCCCGCTTTGGTACGAAGGTCGTAAATCTTTCGGGCCACGTCGGCGTTGGCCAACTCGGCCTCGAAGGCTTCGGCCTTCGCCTTGTCATTGCCGACGTAGCGGTCATACGCAAACTCAAGGGTCTTCGAGGCGAATCGGCTTTTCCGTCCCATCGTGGAAATACTCCGGTCTGAACTACTCCGGTCGAAACGTGTGCTGCTCGGGGTTGGCTTCGAACTTCTTCTTCCGCTCAATCGCCTGAGCGATTTCGCCCGGGGGAACCCGCCGCTCCTTGGTCAGCCCGTGGGAGACGACTGCCGCCTCCGCGTCGTGGAAGAAGTAAAGGATGCGGTAGTTGATGCCCTGAAGCCCTATCCGCAACTCGTAAATCCCGTCCCGAAGCAGGTCCGCCTCGGGACGACGTATTTCGTGGCCCAACTCTTCGAGCCGCGCTAATCGGGCCAGGCATTTGACCCGAGCCTTGTCCGGCAGCCCATCGAGCCAATCCACGATGGGGACTGTTCCGTCCTCATCCTGATAGAAAATGACGTTTGTCGCGGGCATCCCGCCCCCCCTCAGCCCCATCCGTGGCACGTTTTGACCCCCGGCCGGAATTTTCGCAAATTTGCGAAAAATGGTCAAGGGGTCCTTTAGCTCTTCCGGCCGTACGGCCGCACCGCTAGAAGAACAAACTCACTTTGGGGTGTTCGTGACGCCTTCCCCCGTAAGGGACGAGGACCCGATCCGGGTGCAGTCGCAGCAGAGCTCAAGAATGACACACCTCGGCCTCCACGAAAAACTCATTGGACGTGGCGCTTTCGGTGCGTCACGATGACAGCTTCAGTCACGGATCTCGACCCGACGCTTGCGAGGCTCGTCCTATGTTCAAACGATCAGTATTGCTGGTGATTGTGGCCGCGTGCTTGACCTCGCTGGCCGCCTTCAAAGCCCAGGAGGCGCCCCGTTACGCGGGGGCCACCAAAGCGGGGTTTCTCCTGCCCAACGGCTGGGTGGTCTCGCCGGTCGGTGAGCAGGTGCCAGTCGCGGACCTACCTCTGAACATCCTGCCCTTACCCGATAGCCGGCATGTTCTGGTCGCCACCAGCGGATACAACGCTCATGAGCTATCGCTGATCGATCTGGAGAAGAAAGCGGTTGTCGATCGCCAGGCCGTCCGCGAAAGCTGTTTCGGGCTGGCGGCCTCGCCCCGGTTCGATCGTATCTGGTGGTCCGGAGGCGGAGGAAACGTCGTTCACAGATTCGAGCTCGACGGCCCGAAGCTGACCCGCAAGGGAACCGACCCCAAGGGCGAGGGCAGGGGGGGCGCCCTTCGCGGCAAGAGTCACTTCCGTAGCGGGTTGGCCCTCGACCCGCAGCGCAAGGTGCTGTACGCGCTGGATATCGACTACGGAACCATCACGGCGCTCGATCTCGAGGCCGAGAAAGAGCTCAAGTCGGCCTCGGTCGGCAGCCGGCCCTACGACGTGGTACTGGCGCGCAATGGCAACCTTCTCTACGTCTCGGACTGGGCCGGTCGCGCGGTCCACGTCGTCGATCCGTCCGACCTGCGCACAACCGCGCGGACCGCCGTGGGCGAGCACCCCAACCAGCTCGCCGTCCACCCCTCGGATGACCGAGTGCCTTTTCGCTTCTTGGGCTGACTCATGGTCACCTCGTCAACCTCGACAAAGCGGTGGATGCTTAGCTTGAGGAATTCGGCTTGACCGACGTGACCGTGCCGGAAGCCCCGGCCCGCCGCTCGGACCTCTCGCCGCGCGCGATCCGAAGAAGGCTTCGAACTCGAAGCAGGCCAAGGGGACCGAGGAGAAGCCTGATGGTTCGCGGTGAACCACGAAGTTCAGAGGGTCCGATCCACGGCCGCGGCGATCCGGCGGCACTGATCCATGAGCCGTCCGAAGGCGGCCGGCGTGATCGACTGGGCGCCGTCGCTGACAGCGTGCTCTGGGTCTTCGTGAACCTCAAGGATCAGGGCGTCGGCGCCGGCGGCGACGGCTGCCCGGGACATCGGGATGACCAGCTTCGATTTGCCGGTGCCGTGCGACGGATCGACGACGACCGGCAAGTGACTCTTGTCGTGAAGATAAGGCACCGTGGCCAGCGGGAGCGTGAACCGGGTGTGGTCCTCGTAGGTGCGGATGCCCCGCTCGCAGAGCATGACATGGGGATTGCCCCGGTCGAGGATGTACTCGGCGGCAAGCAGGAACTCCTCCAGGGTCGCGCTCATCCCGCGCTTCAACAGAGCGGGTTTACCGGAGTCGCCCACGGCCTGGAGCAACTGGTAGTTCTGCATGTTGCGGGCACCGATCTGGAGCACGTCCGCGTACTCGGAGACCATGGGCACATGCTCCGGAGCCATGACCTCGGTGACAATCGCCAATCCGGTTTCGGCCCGCGCGGTGGCCAGCATCTTCAGCCCCAGCTCCTTGTGGCCCTGAAAGCTGTAGGGGCTGGTCCGGGGCTTGAACGCGCCGCCCCGCAAACCGGTCGCGCCCAGATCCTTGAGCTTGCGGGCCAGGACCACGATCTGCTCTTCGCTCTCCACCGAACAGGGGCCGGCAATGACCGTCACCCTGGTGCCGCCGACCTCGAGGCCCCGGGCCTTGACAACGGTTCGTTCGCGCGTGAGCTCCGAAGAAGCACGCTTGTACGGGGCCATGATCGGCAGGACCTTTTCGACCCCCTCGCCTGGCTCGAGCACCTCGGTCAGCCCCGCCCGTTCCTGGCCAAGCGCCGCAATGACTGTCTGGTGCTTGCCGTGAATCACCTGGGGCGTCAGCCCCAATGCGGTGATGCGCTGCGCCATGTGATCAATTTGATCCAACGTCGCATCTACTTTCATGACCACGATCACGGTCGTTCGCCCTCCCACAAGGTCGATGGCGTTCCTGGAATCCGGCTCTGACCTGGGCACCGGGCTGGTACCAGTCACGCTGCCAACGATCGATTCGATCAATAGAACACGATCAACAAAAAAGCCCCGAAACCTGAAGGGCGGGTTCCGGGGCCTGGGTGTATGCTTGGAAAGTCGAGAGGGGTCAGGTAGACACGCCGTCCTCAGCCCGGAAACCTGTTGTGGGCCTGGTAAACGCACGGGACCACCACCAGCCGCGGTCGAAGGTCAAACCATGAAAAGTCGACGTCGCGTAACGGGACACCGAACACCCCTGCTTCACCGAGCGATCCGTTGCGAGAAGCTCACAGGAGATCAATCCGACCGGACCCGAAACCTGGAAGAATCGGGCCCGGTCGAACCAAACCGTAAGGTTATGGTCAAGAATGCGGCTGCCCGACAGGCAACCCGTCGGCTGCCGTTAGGCGAGCCGCCCCTGGTTATCACTACACACGCGATCACCTCCTTTCGTTCTAGCCACCCCGATCCCGCGGGAGTCCAGCCTCGGGCGGTTTCGGGCCCTAGTCCGTCGTGCCACGGTAGCACGACCCGAAAGTCGACCGAGCGTGTGTTCGGCTCGGAACGACACATTGAATTTAGCCACCAAGCCATCGCAGATCAACAGGAAACCGCGGCGAAGAAAAAACACGGCCGCTCTGCGCCGGGCAGCACCCGCGTTCTTACCGTTTACCGTTTGAGTGTTTCGATCTCCGCGAGAACTCCGCGGCAGCGAGCCGCGACCTGATGCAACCGGGAATCTGCGGAATCGCCGGCACAAGTTGCGATGATGGCGTGGTAGTACCAGAGCACCTGATCACGGCCGGCGTGGAACTCGTTCCACACCAGGCGCCCTTCGCGAAGGTCGATGTCGATCGAGATCAAGTTATGCAGCTTGTCCGCCAGGACGATGGCACGGGCCCGGGCCGGCGCTTCCCGGAGGGAGGCAAGGTGATCGCTCTTACGGTCGATCCAGGCCCGCTTCCGCCCCTGTTCGTCTGTCTTTACCTCGGAACAATGTGCTACCAGCTCGGCCACGACGCGGCCAAACCGCTGCTCGACATCTGCCAGAGTCGCCGACGTGTCCTCGACCAGATCGTGCAGGAGCCCGGCAATGACCACATCCTCATCATAACCGGCTCGATCCAGAATCCAGGCCACGGCGACGACATGCTCTACATAAGGCACACCGCTGCTTCTCCGAACCTGGCCCTGATGACCGACCGTGGCGAAGCGAAGGGCCTGCTCGAGCCGCGAAGTCAAGAATGGTGCGAACGAAATCAAGCAGAGCAATCCCTTGAAGGGCCGTTCCGGTTGGCGGTTTCTGCCGATCGACTGGCCGGTCTTCGAAAAAAAAAGAAAAAGGAGCTCCCCTCCGCTGGGCCGAATCAGACAGAGGGGAGACATCCTGAGGATGATCAGTGATGAGGATTCCGGCCCAGCGGCGATGGGCCCATGTGGATCAAGGCCTCGATATCAGACTGCGGCGTTGACTTCCTGGAGATGGCGCCGGACTTGGCGGACAACCTCGCTCGCATGGGTCAGGAAGCCGATGTGCCCGGCGCCTTCGACGACCTCGAGCCGGGCGCCCGGAATCGACTCGGCAAGCAGCTTCTGCCGGGACGCCGGCACGATCGCGTCCTTGGACGCGGCTAGCACCAAGGTGGGAACATCGATCTGCCAGAGCCTGTCGGAAATGTCAAAAGTCTCAAGCTGGGCCAGACGCCGAGCCATGACGCTCTGGTCGGTCTCCCAGATTCGTTCGACCACAAAGTCCGCCAGAGGTCCCGGCTCGGGCTTCGCTCCGTGCAGGAGATTGAAGAACTGATTCACGAACTGGTTGTCCGCCGGCAAGGGGAACCGTTCCAGCACTCTGCGGGCGATGGAGGACCCGATCGTGCTCCCGAACTTGGCGTCTGCCCCCTGCACGATGAGCGCACCAAGGCTCGAGGGATGCTCGACCGCCAGTTCCAAGGCGATGGCGCCTCCAAAGGAAACGCCGAAAACTGCTGGACTCCTCAGACCCAACTGCTCAATCAGAGAAGCGAGGTCGTCGGCATACCCGGCGATGTCCCAAACCTCACTATGCTGTCCACCAAGACCGGGCGAGGGGAAACTGTCGCCTCTCAGACCGTAAGTAATCACCTCGAAGCGACGTGCCAGGCGACGTGCCAGGGGAAGAAGCAGCCGCCAGCTTCCCGCCAAGCCGGGCACAAGGACCAGCGGCTGGCCCTTCCCCATGCGGATAACGTCCACGAGCTCGCCGCCAAGACGTACACAAGAGCGCCGTCCCTCCTCCGGGACGGGGAGCGCCATCGACCACGTGCTCTGCCACTTCGCTGCTAACCTCATGTTGTTTCCTCAGAGCGAGCGTCAATCCGGGTTTTTTCCTGGTGCTATCCGTTGCGGCCGCAGGGTCTGCCGTGCCATGATCGTGGTCGGCCGAAGCATACCCAAGTCTATTTAGAGCAGTTAACATGCCGCTCGAGGAAAGCGATCTCAGGGGGAGGCTTCGACCTGTCCGAAGATCGTTTGGAAGCAGAGCAAGTGCGTCACACACCAGGCGGCGAGATCGTGTCAGGCACCGAAAAATCGATAACGCGGGCGATTCACGGAAGTATTCGGTCAATTCATTTTATCCACACTACCCAAACTATCCATATCTCAACAGAATCTGTCCGAGTTATAGGAGTGACAGGAAGCTCCTCACGAAAGTCTGGTCTGGTTCTGGAGTCTTGTGAGAGTCCTGTTGAAAACCTGGCTGTGAATGAAGAAGCGGATCTGTTAACGAAACTTCGACAACGAAACCCTTGCCTTTCGGCGCCGAATCGCTAAGTTGGAGGATAGATCAGCCAGCAATCGAACGCCGTGTCCTGCTCGGGCTCACCTTGATCGGCCCATCTGGCGGCGCACCCCTGAACGGCATCCCTTGATGACCTCGATGGACAAACATCCCCTAGAAAATGTGGGCCATGGAAAGCCGATCGTACCGGCACATTCAGGATTTGCTTCCACACCACTGCGGGGCAAATGGCGAGGGGGAGAGCCTTTGCATGCCACCCTGGGCTCGTCCTGGGGCCGGACCTGGCTGCAAACGCTCTGTCTGGCCTGCTCCGGGGTAGTACTCTTTTACTCCGTCATGGTGTTGATGCAGGTCGCATGGATGGGCACGATAGGCGTGCGCTGTCTGTTCGGAACGGACGTGGAGGCAGAGGTCCCGGCGGATTTTCTCTGGACCCGGACCGCGAACGTCGTGGGAGGGGCTACCGAGGGCGTCGTCGCGCCGGCAGCGGAGGCGGACGATCGGCCTCAGATTGGCGACACGTTGCTTTCGATCGGACCGATCGTCCTGCGAGAAGGGTCTTATTCCGACTACATCCAGGCCCTGCGTGGGCTCAGCGACCAGGTTGACCGCACCGTCGCGGTGACCTGGAAAGACTCGAGGTCCCAGGAGATTCGTGCGGCGCAAGCCGTGGTCCGGTATACGCCGACTCGATCTTACGTCTGGTCCTGCGTCTGGTTCTTGCAGGAACTGTTGATTTTCGCGGTGGGCGCACGCGTTTTCTGGAAGCGGCCCGACGACGTTTCCGCCCGGCTCTTCTTCGTGCTTTGCCTGGTGACGGTCGGCGCCTACATGGGCGGCTACCACTGGACAGAGATCGTGGTTCGCCCTGCCTTGATCTACCCCTTCGTGTTCTTCGCTCTCCTGGTACCGGTGGTCAACTTGCACTTCTTCCTGGTCTTCCCCAGGCAGAACCCCGTGTTACTGCGTCATCGCCGCCTGGTCTTGATCGTGCTCTACGGGATTCCCGTGGTCTTCCTCGCTGCCATCTGGGGCAGCATGTACATGTCACATTGGTTCCGGCTCTATGACACCGGGGTCCGAACGACGGCGGCGGAGCGGGTCATCCGCGGCCTGGCGCTCTGCTACATTGCGATCGCGACCCTGATCTTCTCTCTCTGTATTCCCTGCCTGGTCTTCAGCTATCGCCGGGCCCGCACCCGGGCGGAGAAGAACCAGGTCAAGTGGATCTTGCTGGCGTCGCTCATCGCCTCTGTGCTGATTGGTTACATGCTCTGGCAAGCCTGGAACGATACGGCGAACCTGGGCCGCGACAGCAATGCCTGGCCGATGGTGGGGGTCTCCTTACTTTACACGATCGCCTACGCCTTCAGCATTACTCGGTACAAGCTGATGCAGGTCGAGGAGATCATCAACCGCAGTGTGGTTTACTTCGTGTTAAGCGTGACCGCCGGACTGACCTACTCGGCCGTGCTCCTGGCCAGCGGCTGGTTGATCGGGGATCGCCTGCTCTCGACCAAAACCAATCCGACCTCGTGGGGGGCGATGGTGGCCGCCCTCTCGGTGATCGTCGTTCTCATTCTTTCGGAGGTGGCTCGAGGGCGATTCCAGCGGGTGATCGACCGCCAGTTCTTTCGCGAGAAGTACAAGTTCGACCAGGCCATGCAGAAGATGAGAGTGGCGGTCGGCAGTATGGTCGACCGGATCACGCTGGGCAAACGGCTGCTGGAAGGGGCGGTCGAGGTCTTGCGGGTCGAGTGGGGAGCGCTGTATCTCTGCGAGCCCTCGGAAAAGGCGTTTCACCTCGTGGTCTGTCACGGGCCGACGCCCGATCAGCAAACCCTGGCCATGGACAATCCCCTGGTGGTTCGGCTCCAGCAGACCCCGACGGCGCGACTCTCCCATGCGCTGGCGGCGGGTGCGAGCTCCGATCCCGCGACCGACGCCATGATCGCCCTTGGGGGTGAAGCGGCCAGCTACGTGGGGGGGGGCGACGGCCAGCTCGCGGGCTTGCTGATCCTGGGACCCAAGCGAAGCGGAATGCCATTCGAGGACGAGGAGATGGCTTTCCTGGGAGCGCTCAGCTCGGTGGCGACTCTGGCACTGCACTCGGCCGGCATCCAGCAAACGCTGGAGACCTTGAACCACGAGCTGCGCGACAAGGTCGAGAAGATCGCCGAGCAACGGCGGCGAATCTTGATCCTTCAAGAGCAGCTTCGAGACCGGGCCGAGCGTGATCGGGACGGTCTGATCCACTCCGGCATGGGTCCAAGGGCGCTGACCGGGGAAAACCCCCAGGATGATCCGGTCGACGCCATCTTCGATCAGATCAAGGGCTCGAGTCCCGCCATCCGGGCGATGATCGCGATGGCCAGGAAGGTCGCGGCCAGCCCATCGGCGGTCCTGATCCGCGGGGAGAGTGGAACGGGCAAAGAGCTTCTGGCGGCCGCGATCCACGCCGCCAGCCCTCGCGCGGCACGCCCCTTCGTCAAGGTGCATTGCGCGGCACTTTCACAGAACCTGCTCGAGAGCGAGCTGTTCGGCCACGTCAAGGGGGCGTTCACCGGCGCCGACCGCGACCGCGTGGGCCGGTTCGAGCAGGCCAACGGCGGGACCCTCTTCCTGGACGAGATCGGCGACATCAACCTCGAGGTCCAGACCAAGCTCCTCCGGGTGCTCCAGGAGATGTCGTTCGAGCGCGTCGGCAGCTCGATACCGACCAGGGTCGATGTCCGGATCGTGGCCGCCACTAATCAGAATCTTGAAGCCCTGATCGAGGCAGGGCGATTCCGTGAGGATCTTTATTACCGGCTCAACGTGATCCCCATGCAAACGCCAGCACTCCGCCAGCGCCGCGAGGACATCTTCGAGCTGGCCCTCTTCTTCGTCAACGAGCATGCCGAGGGGACCGGAAAATTTCTGACGCACATCGAGCCCGAGGCCGTCGAGATGCTGATGGCCTACGACTGGCCGGGCAATTGTCGCGAGCTCGAGAACGTGATCGAGCGCGCGGTGATTCTCGCCGACGGTCCCGCCTTGACGATCGACGATCTGCCTCCGGACGTACGTCTGCCCGGGCGGCGGCGATTCCGTCCGCGGATCGCCGTGGCGGCTGGACCCCTCGACGGGGACAATATGGCGGCTGGGTCGTCAGCCGCCGCCGGGTCCACGTCCTCACCGGCTCGTTTCCAGACACGTAGCCGGCCGCGTGGATCGGAACCCGACACGGACGAAGGCGGTGAAGAGTGGAATAGTGAATACCTGGCCTACGAACGACAGCGGCTGGTTGAGGCCCTGAATGAGGCTGGGGGCAACAAGAGCGTGGCGGCGCGGCTGCTCGCAATGCCGCGGAGCACTTTCTTCAGCAAGCTCAAGAAGCACGGGATCGTCTGAAACCAGGGCTGGGGCGCCGTCAAAAGCGAGCCGTCGAACCTGGCAGGCGCCGCCTGAGGACGATGCATTCGAACCGCGCCAGAAGCCGTAGTGCAGAGGGAATCGGTGGTCAATTCGTGGCACGGGCACCTTTGCCGGTGGAGTTATCGACTATCGGCTCGAAGCCCATGCCACGTCGCGATCGAAAATCGCCCAACATATTCGTTGGCAGTGCCTTACTTCGACGACCCATCCTTGGCCAGGGTCATGCTCGTCACCGTGTCGGTCGCTTGCTCGAGCTCCTGCCCCATCACCGAGATCGACATCTGTAGCTTCTCCTTCACCCGGGAGGAAACGACCCGACCGGCCTGGGGATCGAACTCGAACTCACCCGTGGCTTTCTGAGAAGTAATCTTCACCGCGACGTTGCTATCGGCGGCTGGCTCCAGAGTCACCTTGGTGTCCACCGAGATCTGGAGCAGGCCAGCTTCCTTGGGGGAAGGTCCATCGAAGGTGTAGGTCTTGTCCATCACCATGGTTCCTATTGGGGAGGGGACTTTCGCTTGCTGCGTCCAGCTCTTTCCATTTTCTAACGGCCCCTCTGCCAAGGTCAGGCTCGACTGGCTGATCATGTTCTTCATGCCTTCCTCGGGGGCCATGCCGCCCGCGTTTGCCGCTGGACCCGCCTGGCGCAGCGCGTCGAGCAATTTCTGGGGCACCTTGATTTCGCTGAGCTCGCCCCGCCCGTTCATCTTGAAGGTGAATTCCGCACCCACAAGCGCCTTGAGCATCGGGATCATCAGCGACGCGATCTGTCCTTCGGGGTCCTTGCCCGCCTGCGAGTCAAACTCGAAGGAACTGCCGGGGACCTCGACCTTGGTCCGAACTCTGTCGATCGTTTGGCTCAGCTCGGCCACACCATCGCTGGCAACGTTCTTGACGCTCCAGTGCAGATCAACCGTCTGGTTGAGGCTGGTCTTGGAATCCTGCCCCATCGCCTTCATTCCCTGTGTTGTCTCCTGCACCATCGTGTAGCGTAAGGTCTCTCCGGATTTAAACTTCCAGCGCAGGGTCTCGGCTCCGTGCGTGGGCTGCGCCGCAGCCAGTCCGAAAGTGGCGGCCAGCGCCGACAGCACGATCCGAATGAGAATCGCCCCCGGGCACACCGGCCGCCGAAGCTCCAGTCCTGCAACCATCATCCGCTTCATCGGTTCGATCCTTTCATAGACAATCCCTCTGGCGGTCGCTCGCACGCGGGCAGATCACGTCGGGTTCATGGGGACGACGAGGCAAGTGGCATTCCGACGAGTCGCTGCAGATCTTCGATCAAGTCGAATGTCGACACCGGAACAGGTGCAGACCATTTTCCCAGCATAGTCGGTTCCGCTTGCAAATTCACCACGGTCCAGCTCAATCATCAATGTTGGCGTCAGGATCGAGGGGATGGATCGGGTTGATCGGTCCACCGCGGTAATGATAGCGCAGGAGGTAGGACATCAGCGCAAAATCGTAGAGAGAGTGAGTCACCATCACCGTTAGCAGGTTCCCTGTAAGCAGGAAGGCCCCTCCCAGATAGAGCCCCACGACCGCGGCGACGACAATGTAAGGCATCGAAATTGGATGCAGCAGACCGAAAAGCAGACTGGCGAACAAAAGGCCCCAGCCGATCCCCAGCCAGGCTCCCATCGAAGTCTGGATGACCCCTCGGAAGAGCATCTCTTCTCCCACACCTGCAGACAGGGCGATCAAGGCCATGTCCGACCAGGAACTCCCTGCCAGCAAGGGGATGAATTCTTCCTCGCAGAACATCTTGATTTGCCTCAGCGGGCCGATCGGCCAGCGGAGGGTGAGCAGCAGGAAGAGGAGAACCAAGGGTACGGCCGCCAGAACTCCCCAGAGCGCATCCGTTGCGCTCCAGGCGAACTGTGCCAGAGGATTATGCCCCAACCACCACCCCAGGAATAAAGACAGAGGGGCCAGTCCACCCTCGAAGAAGACGGCGAATATGATGATCACGTCGCGACCCGGTTGATCGTCTTCGTTCTCGACTTCCAAGAGAACCTCCCGATCCACGACGGGGCTGGGTCGCTCCATAATCGACTCCTGGAGGGAGAGCGGCGTTTCCTGGATCGATGGAATCGGGCACCAATCAAGATTCAGCGGATTCATTGAAGCTAGCGGCTGGAAGCGTGATTGTCGATGCTCATTCGCTCGGACACTCGATCGATCAATGGCTCATCCTATTGCGCACGAGGCTTCCAAAGCCGCCCGCAAACCGGGCGTTCGAGCAGTTCCCGGCACCGATCGATCTCAATCGAACAGGTATTCTTTACCGAACCCGGCCCCTGGCTTGTCCTCGTTACCCGAGATTAATCCAAGGGCCGATTCACCCGAAGTCGCCTGGAGCTGCGGTTCTTTTTGAGCAAGTGCAAGTTCCGGGCCTCGTTCTCTGCAACCTCAATCAGGCGCCCCAGCTGAAGGGTAGCGCATGCGTCAGAAAGGTAGGGCTTGATCCGAAGGGTGGCCCTTGATCCGATCGCTGGTTCGCGCCAGGGTCACGGGCGAGATGGGGGTGGCTGGGGGCAAGGTCGATCTGCGATCCCCGGTCACCTGGCAATCGAAGCGACGGGGCGAATTCGCACTCTCTCTTCCGGTCACTGGCTGCTGATCTTCTTGGCTCGCGTCTCTGCCAGGCTGACCCGGCGTGGCTGGATTCCGTTGTTGCGGACAACGTAAAGAACAGCGCCCTGGGTCTGGACAGCCTCGGGCTGGCGCAGCACGTAGAGGATATTGTCCGGCCGGATCGTCTCCCAGTGGCGTGTACCCACATTCATGCCAACCAGGATATCGCCTTTCTGGATGGCGGCCTGGGCCGCGGGACTGCCGGGCAGAACGGCCTCGATGTACAGGCCGCCCCGGAGTTTGGGCGAGACCGCCGAGACCCACTCGGTTGAGACGGGCATCGTCTTCAGACCGAGAATCTCCCAGACCAGGTCATCGGGCTCGCTGCTGGCTACCACGCTCATTCCCCGGGGGAGGGGCTTCACGTCCAGGGCCAGGGATTGATCGGCTCCGCCCCTGCGAATCAGCAGGTTTGTCGGTCGGCCGGGGTGAGAATCCAGTAGCCCTCGTTCCAGGTCGAGCATGTTGGCAACAGCCAGTTCACCCACCCGCACTACCTCGTCGCCGGTCTTGAACCCAGCCGCGGCACCCGGGCTTCCTGGCTGCACCTCCGTGACCACCACGGTCCGTTGCGTCCCGCGGAGCAGGTCGTCTACCACAAGGCCATGCCACGTGGAGGTAATCCGCCGGGTGCTCAGCATCTCGGCGGCGACTCGTTTGACCTCGTCAATGGGCAGGGCAAAGCCGATTCCCTGGGCCCCGGCGCGAACTGCCACGTTGATGCCGATCAACTCGCCGTTGATATTGATGAGCGGACCACCCGAGTTTCCGGGGTTGATACTGGCATCGGTCTGGACCAGGTTGCGGTAGACCTGCTCGTCCGAGAGCGTCACATCACGATGCAGTGCACTGATGATTCCGACCGAAACCGTGTTCTCGTAGCCAAACGCGTTGCCGATCGTGATGACGGTTTCTCCGACCATCAGGTCTGCTGAGGTGCCGATCGTGATGGCGCGCAACGGCCGTGCCGGCTCAATCTTCAACAGAGCCAGGTCCATCACGGGGTCATACTGCAGCACCCGCCCGGAATAGGTCGTACCGTCGGCGAGCTGGATCTCAATCCCTTGAACCTTGTCGACCACGTGGTGGTTGGTCAGGATGTAACCTCGGGAATCGACGATGACACCGCTTCCCATGCCGCTGATCCGAGGACGCTGGTTCTCCTCGGCGGAAAATGGCCACCGGCTGTTCGACGCTGCTTTCTTCTCGCTAGAGATATTCACCACGCATGACTGCGTCTTATCGACCGCGTCCACGATGGCCGTACGCCGGACCGTGGGCACCGGGCCGGGCCCGGCCGCAACCGGCGCGGACCCTAACGCGACCGCCGCCACGCTCAGACTCAGTGCGAACTTTCCCAGAAATCCCTCTCTGCGTCGCGACAAGGGCATTGGCACGGCGGTCGTCCCCACTGCGTTAGACCGAGGCTGTTCCTAAAGTCATCCCAACCTCCAAGGCCGGTTCGGACACCCGGCATCTCGTCGGTGATGCTCATCCTTGCCTGGTTTTGGATCGGTTCCCCCTCTTCCCAGCTTGAACCTTGTCATATCGAAAACCCCCAGCTTTCCCGAACACTGTAATTATCCGCAAGTCCATCACAGACTACCCAGGATTTCCAATCGCCGCAGAAGCGCATCCATTCCTGATCGGCAGCCCGGTACCGGAACGGTACGCCCGGGTTGACGCAGGCATGACTCAGTGGCCACAACAGTACAGGAACCGAAGGGATCACAACCTTGACCCGGACATGCGCGAACTGACCTCGGCAAGGCGACACCAACTCGGCACTGCCGTAAACCAGACAGCGGAGGCAAGCGGGTTCATGGCGGAGAAATCAGCACGTCGGCAAAGGCTCGAACAGAGTTTGGCGGAGGATCCTGGCGACACGTTTCTACGGTACGGTCTGGCGATGCAGTGCTTGCGCGAGGGAGATTTAGACGAGGGACGCGAGCGGCTTCGCTCCCTGATCGCGGATCACCCCGATGACCAGATTGTCGCCTATCAACAACTGGGGCAATCGTATGCCGAGACGGGCGAAACGGCAGCGGCCATGACCTTGCTCCAAGCCGGCATCGTCAAGGCACGGGCACGCGGGGACTGGCATGCAGCCTCAGAGATGGAGCAAGTGGTCAATTCGCTGCAGTGACCGATCGGCAAGGAGGACGTGCGGATTCCTGGACCCGCGGGGTGATTCCTCGATCTCCCGAAGTGTCGTCGGTCGCACGATTCATGACCTTGATTGTCGGGCAGGGGAGCAGGCAGCGTGATACCACCGTCAGGCGGTAGCGTCGGGGCTGCGGCCGATTTGTCGGGGTCTTCCCCGCAGGCACGCCTGTCCCCCGACGGTTTAGTTGCTGGTACTCACGCGCTGTTTACTTTTCCCAATCGTGTCATCTTCGGTGTCGGGACGAGGGCATCACTGGCGGCCGAGCTGAACCGACTGCGAATCACGCGGCCGTTAATAGTAACCGACGCCGGGCTGGTGGCCTCGGGTCTGGTTGCCGAGGTCGCGGCCTTGATCACGCCGGTGGTCCTTTTCCAGGGAGTACAGGGCACCCCGACGGAAGCGGATGTCCTGACCGGCCTTGAGCAGTACAACACCAATCGTTGCGACGGTCTGATCGGTCTGGGAGGAGGTAGCTCGATCGACGCCGCCAAGGCGATTCGCCTTCTTGTCACTCATCCCGGCCGTCTTGCCGATTATGATTACACGCAGGGTGGGCTCGATCGGATCACGTCCGACCTGCCGCCCTTGGTGGCCGTTCCGACGACTGCGGGCACCGGCAGCGAAGCAGGGCGAGGGACGCTGATCCAGCTTCCCCAGACCGGACGCAAGACGATCGCCTTGAGTCCTCATCTGCTTCCCAGCACGGCGATTTGCGATCCGGAATTGACCCGGGCACTCCCGCCCGTCATGACCGCGGGAACCGGCATGGACGCCCTGAGTCATTGCGTGGAGAGCTTCCTCGCGACCACGTTTCAGCCGATTTGCGACGGGATCGCCGTCGAGGGACTGCGCTACGTCTTCAAAGGGCTCGAGGCGGCCGTGCGCGAGGGGACCAACCTGGAAGCAAGAACGGCCATGATGGCCGGGGCCTTGCTCGGAGGGATCAGCTTTCACAAAGGTCTGGGGGTCGTTCACTCGCTCTCCCACGCCCTCGGGTCCGAGGGCCGGGTGCATCATGGAACGCTCAATGCGATCCTCCTGCCACACGCCCTGCGATTCAATCGCGAAGTAGCCGAATTCCGCTTGAGCGAACTGGCAACCCGGGTCGGCCTGGGCCGGGGCGGCGACGGCGCCGGACACCTCATCACCCTGACCGAGCTCGTGCTCGCCCGGCTGCCTCTTCCCCGCCGTCTTGGCGCCCTCGACGCGTTGCGCCGCGACAGGATCGCCGAATACGCTCGCCTCGCGATGCTCGACCATTGCCACCGCACCAACCCCCGCCCTTGCACCCAGACGGACATGGAAAACCTGCTGGAGAGAGCGTGGTGATGGACCAGTCGGTACCTCATGGGACCTTCCGGCTGACGAAGAGGGCATCGGGTTGCCGACGTTGGCGGGGTGGCTGGTTTTGAGGCGCCCATGAGTGGCTGGTGTTGGCGCGCCCAATGACAAACAAGGATTAGGCCAAGCGGAGCCGAGGCGATGATTCACGACGGGCAGGTATGTCCGCTCGATTCCAGCGTGCTCGTTGACTTGTCCGGCTCGTACAACGCAGAGGGCATCAACCTCTCGGTTTGTTACTGCCCGCGGTGCGACGTGGCAGTGGTGTACCTGGCCCTGGTAACGGCGGCGACCCCGCCAGCGGTCCTGCAGTGGCGCCGCCGCCAAGGGCTACTCGAACTGCAGGACATGGTGTGTCTCCATACTGGTACTGGTACTATGGGGGTCCATCCTGCGTGCTTTTTAATCGATGGACAGGGATACTCGCCACCCCGGCCCGGAATCCCGCCGGAAACCACTCCCCCTATCTTGCACATCCTCCCCCTCATCGCGCACCAACTGGCGAGCGCCAGGGATTATTCGGTTCGGCTGTTGCAACAGTCCGACGACCGAAGATTAATTAATCTTTGGAACGATTCCAGGAATCGACACCTTGGACTCCCGCCCCTAGGATGAACCTTGGAACGCGGCAGATGCCTGCCGTGCGGATTTTCGGGACAGGTAACAACGGATATTCGACCAATGCCGGAAAAGGATCCGCTCTGGTACAAGGATGCCATCCTCTACGAGGTTCACGTTCGCGCCTTCTCCGATAGTTACGGCTCCGGGCACGGAGACTTCCAGGGACTCAACCAGAAGCTCGACTACCTTCAGGACCTGGGGATCACGGCCGTCTGGCTCTTACCCTTCTACCCGTCGCCGCTGAAGGATGACGGCTACGACATCGCCGACTACACGAACATTCACCCGCTCTACGGCGATCTCGAGGACTTCAAGGCCTTCCTGGAAGCGGCCCATGAACGCGGCATCCGGGTGATCACCGAGCTGGTGATCAACCACACGTCGGATCAGCATCCCTGGTTCCAGCGCGCCCGGCATGCTGCCGCCGACAGCCCGGAACGCAATTTCTATGTCTGGAGCGACAACCCCGAGAAGTACCGAGACGCCCGGGTGATCTTCAAGGATTTCGAGCCGTCCAACTGGAGCTGGGATCCGGTCGTCAAGGCCTACTACTGGCACCGCTTTTACTCCCACCAACCCGACCTCAACTTCGACAATCCGGCCGTATGGGAAGCACTCCTGCCGGTTGTCGAGTTCTGGTTCGCGATGGGCGTCGATGGCATGAGGCTCGACGCCGTGCCCTACCTTTTCGAACGCGAAGGAACGGACTGCGAGAACCTGGCCGAGACCCATCAGTTTCTCAAGGCGCTGCGCGCTGCCGTGCAAGAGCGGTTTCCGGACCGCATGTTGCTGGCCGAGGCCAACCAGTGGCCGGAAGACGCCGTGGCCTATTTCGGCCAGGGCGATGAGTGCCACATGGCCTTTCACTTCCCGTTGATGCCGCGCCTGTTCATGGCGCTGCACCAGGAAGACCGCTTCCCGATCCACGACATCATGGACCAGACGCCGTCCATTCCGGAAAACTGCCAGTGGTGCCTGTTCCTGCGGAACCACGACGAGCTGACCCTGGAAATGGTCACCGACGAAGAGCGTGATTACATGTACAGGGCTTATGCGCAGGACCGGACTGCCCGCATCAACCTGGGCATCCGGCACCGGCTGGCTCCGCTCTTGCGCAACGACCGTCGGCGGATCGAGCTGATGTTCGGTTTGCTGTTCTCGCTGCCGGGCACTCCGGTCATCTACTACGGCGACGAGATCGGCATGGGAGACAACATTTACCTGGGCGACCGCAACGGTGTGCGCACGCCGATGCAGTGGTCGGCCGACCGCAATGCCGGGTTCAGCCGGGCGAACCCGCAGCGGCTCTTCCTGCCGGTCATCATCGACCCGGAATATCACTACGAGACGGTCAACGTCGAGGCCCAGCAGAGCAACCCGTCGTCGCTGCTCTGGTGGGTCAAGCGCCTGATCACGCTGCGCAAGCGGTTTCGCACTTTCGGGCGGGGCACGTTCGAGCTGCTTCGTCCCGACAACCCCAAGGTCCTGGCGTTCATCCGCAAGCTGGATGATGAGCGGATCCTGGTCGTTGCCAACCTGTCGCGGTTCGTGCAATACGTGCAGCTCGACTTGAAGGATTACGCGGGCATCGCTCCCGAGGAGGTGCTGGGCCGGACGCCTTTCCCGCGGATCACCGATCAGCCCTATCTGCTGACCCTCGGCCCGCACGGATTCATCTGGTTCTCGCTTGCCGACGGCCTCGTCGATCCGGCCGGCAAGAGAAGCGCCGGCGTGTCGGCGATCGACACGCCCGAGGTCGTTCTGCCGGTGCTCCCGGGCAAGGCGACCCTGGCCAGGCGGTTCCGTCCCGGGCAGTGGGACGAGATCGAGGCCATCCTGCCGCAATACCTCCTGCGCAGCCGGCTGCTCGAGCGCGGGGCGCGCATCTCCTCGGTCGCGATCGTGCGCGCGGCTCTGATCCGCGTGGGCCAGACCGACGTCTGGTTCTTGCTGATCCGGGTCGAGACCAGGGACAGCATGACCGAAACCCTTTCACTGGGCCTGACGCTGCTGCCCGAGCAGAACACCGACGCGTTGCTGGTGCCGTGGCAAGTGGCCGCGCTGGCGCGCGTCGTCGATCCCGAGCCGGGCCTGCTGTGCGATGCGCTGGCGGTACCGGATTGCTGTCGGGACCTGCTCCGCGGCATCCTGACCGGCCGGTCGCGGCGCATGGAAGACGGCGAGATCGAGGCGACGCCGCTTGCCGGCCAGGCCGCGGACACTGACGGCCCGGTTGACACCGCCGGGCTTTCCCTGGCGCTGCGGTGGAGCGAGCGCAACAATCGGGCCATCGTGTACGGCGAGTCTTATGTCTTCAAGGTGTTTCGCCGGATCGAGGAAGGCGTCAACCCGGACCTGGAGATCGGCCGCTACCTGACCGAGCAAACGGATTACCACGGAGCCGCCGCCGTGGTGGGATCGATTGAGTACCGCCGTCGCGGCGGCGAGCCATTCACCCTCGGCGTTCTGCATCGTTACATCGCCAACCAGGGGACTGCGTGGCAGTACACGCTGGACCAGCTCAGCCAGTACTTCGAGCGGGTTGCCGCCTTGTCGCGGGAGCTGCCGTCGGGCCCGCCCCGGCCGGTTTCGCTGCAAGACCCATTGGAAGGCACTGAAGTGGCCGGGACCTGGCGAGAATTGATCGGTGGTTATCTCGACACGGCCCGCCTGCTTGGACAGCGCACCGCCGAACTCCACCAAGCCCTGGCCGCCAACCGGTCGGATCCAGCGTTCGCTCCGGAGCCCTTCGGTAAGCTTTACCAGCGCTCCATCTACCAGTCGGTGCGCAACCTCATCGGCCAGCTCTGCAATCGCCTGGCGCGGCAGCGGCCGGCCCTTCCGGAATCTACCCGGCAGCTCGCGGATCAAATCATCGGCCAGCACGACGCCATCCTTCAGCGGTTTCAGGCCATTCTCGATCCCGCGCTGAAAGGCCAGCGGATTCGCTGCCATGGCGATTACCATCTGGCGCAACTGCTCTACACAGGCAAGGACTTCATCATCATTGATTTCGAGGGAGATAACACGCGAGCCATCGGTGAGCGGCGCGTCAAGCAGTCGCCGCTGCGCGACGTGGCCAGCATGGTCCGCTCATTCGACTCCGCGGTCCAGAGTGCTCTCTGCGGCATGACCGACGACCGTGGGCGTTCTCCCGGAACGATCCGGCCCGAGGATCGACCCTCCCTGGAGCCATGGGCCCACGCCTGGTACGATCACGTGGCTCGCCAGTTCGTCCAGACCTACATCCAGGCTGTCCAGCACACGGGGTTACTGCCCAGGACGGAAGCCGCCAGTTACACCCTGCTGGAGCTGCTCTTGCTGGATAAAGCGTTCTCGCAGATTGATGCCGCTCTGTCCGAACGCCAGGACTGGGTACGGATCCCGCTGCGGGGCGCGGTGCGTCTGCTCGGGCAAACGCCAGCCGATCAAGCACGGCGTGCATGATCTCATCGGCCAGGCCGTGCGGTCCACCGAGGCGGCAAGGGGCGACGAAAACTACGAGGAAACCCGCAAAGAGCTTCACCTCTTACCCGCTTTCTTTGGTACAATCTCAATTCAGTTCGTCCGATGAGCGGCCGCACCCACCCTTCTGGCGAGCCAACCGGATACCATCCGGGCATGATCGTACCGACTCGGCCGGAGAACGTACATGCCGAGGGAGGAGGGCCGCGGGGATGGACGGCACGGACCAGGACCAGGGTTGGAATCCAGGGCGGAGGCTACCGATCGGCGCCGAGGCGCGGCCGGGCGGGGGGGTGCATTTCCGGGTCTGGGCCCCGAGGCACCCGGCGGTGGCCGTCGAGTTCGACGATGATGCCGTGGAGGCGCTCCTGCTCGCGCCGGAGGGGAACGGCTATTACTCGGGCACGGCCCCGGCAGCGGGGGCGGGGACGGGCTACCGGTTCCGCCTCGGCGATGGCAAGAGCACGAGCGCGGGCGAGTGCGCCTTCGCGCCCGACCCAGCCTCGCGGTTCCAGCCCCAGGGCCTGCACGGGCCGTCGCAGGTGGTCGATCCCTCGGCCTACCGCTGGGCCGTCCGCGACTGGCGCGGGCCGATGTCGTTGGACGGGCAGGTGATTTACGAGCTGCATGTCGGCACGTTCACGCCCCTAGGGACCTGGACCGCCGCCGCGGAGCAGCTCCCGTACCTCGCCGAGCTCGGCGTCAGTGCGATCGAGCTGATGCCGGTGGCCGAGTTCCCCGGCACCTTTGGCTGGAGCTACGATGGCGTCGATCTGTTCGCCCCGTTCCACGGCTACGGCAGGCCCGACGACTTCCGCCGGTTCGTCGACCGCGCCCACGGCCTCGGCCTGGCCGTGATCCTCGACGTGGTGTACAACCACCTCGGCCCCGACGGCAACTACCTCAAATCGTTCTCTGACGACTATTTCTCGAAGCGGCACAAGACCGACTGGGGCGAGGCGCTGAACTTCGACGGCGAGAACGCCGGGCCGGTGCGCGAGTTCGTCCTTGCCAACGCCGCCTACTGGGTCGACGAGTTCCACGTCGACGGCCTGCGTGTCGATGCGACGCAGAGCATCTTCGACGACGGTCCCGACCACATCCTCGGGGCGATCGTGCGGACGGTCCGCGCGGCGGCCGGGGGCCGTCGTGTGCTGGTCGTCGGCGAAAACGAGACCCAGAGCGCACGGCTGTTCCGGCCGGCCGAGCGGGGCGGTCTCGGGTTCGACATGCTCTGGAGCGACGACTTCCACCACACCGTGGTGGTCGCCGCCACCGGCAGCCGCGAGGCATACTACGGCGACTACCTCGGCACCCCGCAGGAGCTCGTCTCGGTCCTCAAGCGCGGCTGGCTCTACCAGGGCCAGTGGAACCTCCGCCGGGGCAAGCGGCGAGGCAGCGCGGCGCTCGATATCGCGCCGGCCGCCTTCATCGTGTTTATCCAGAACCACGACCAGGTTGCCAACTCGGCCCGGGGCGATCGGTTCCACCGGCTGACCAGCCCTGGGCGGCATCGGGCGCTGACGGCGCTCCAGCTCCTCGGCCCGTCCACCCCGCTGATCTTCCAGGGCCAGGAGTACTCCGCCTCCACACCGTTTCTCTATTTCGGCGACTACAAGCCCGAGCTCGCCGAAGCGATTCATCGGGGCCGGCAGAAGTCCGCCCTGCAGTTTCCCAGTCTGGCGACCGAGGCGCTGCAGGCGCTGCTGCCCTACCCTTCGGCCCCGGAGACGTTCGCGCGGTCGAAGCTCGACCCGAACGAGCGGGGGCGGAGTCCGCACGCCGAGGCGCTGGCGCTGCACCGCGACCTCCTGCGGCTGCGCCGCGACGACCCGGTGTTTCGCCTCCAGCACCCCGGCATGGTCGACGGCGCCGTGCTCGGTTCCGAGGCGCTGGTGCTCCGCTGGTTCGGCCCCGGCGGGGACGACCGCCTGCTCCTGGTGAATCTCGGTACCGAGCTGCGGCTGGAGGTGGCCCCCGAGCCGCTCCTGGCCCCGCCCGCGGGAAAATGCTGGCAGGTCGTCTGGTCGAGTGAAGACCCTCGCTACGGCGGGGGCGGCACCCCACCGCCCGAGAGCGAGGCGTACAACTGGCGTCTGAACGGCCACTCGGCGGTGGCGATGGCCCCCGCCGACGCCGTCGGAGACACACACCGCGACCCGCCGGGCTCGGCGTGAGCCGACGTGACGTGAGAGACATGAATCAAGCGAACGCACCGGAAAGGACAAGAACTTCGATGTCGGTCCTGGTAGAACCCATCATGCGACCCTGCCCCGAGACGGAGGGGAACGACTCGGACGCGGAGCGGACCCGGGAGTGGCTCGTCTCCAACGGACTGGGGGGGTACGCCTCGGGGACCGTCTGCGGCGTCCCCACCCGGCGCTACCACGGCCTGCTCGTCGCCGCGTTACCCACTCCGCTCGGCCGGATGATGATGCTCGACCGGCTCAACGAGCGCCTCGGCCTGCCCGACGGCTCGTTCGCCCCGATCGGCGTCGAGGCGCTCGTCGGCCAGCCGATCCCCGACGTCAGCGGCCGCCTTACCAAGTTCCACCTCGAGGCCGGGCTCCCAGTCTGGCGCTACGAGGTCGGCGGAGTCACCCTGGAGAAGCGGCTCCTCCTGCCCCACCTCCAGAACACGGTCTACCTCACCTACCGACTCATCGAGGGGGACGGTGCGGGGGGGGCGCCCCTCGGTCCGGAGCGGCCCGTCCAGCTCATCTTGCGGCCGCTCATGCACTTCCGCTCGCACGACGCCCCGGTGAGCTTGCCCCACGCCGCTCCGTACCGTTTTACTGCCTGGGCCGACCGCTACGAGATCTCGAGCGGCGGCGACATCCCGCCCTTGCGGGTGACCCTGGTCGGCCGCGACCCGGCTTTCACCCTCGACATCGCGCAGACGACGCAGCTCAGCTACCCGCTCGAGGCCCAGCGCGGCTACGAATCCACGGGCGACCTGTGGAGCCCTGGGTTCTTCAGGGTCGCGCTGACTCCGGACGAGCCCACCACGCTGATCGCTTCGGTCGAGTCGTGGGAGACCTTGCTCGCCCTCACGCCCGAGGAGGCCCACCGGGCCGAGCGCGGACGGCGCGGGCGGCTCGTGAGCGCGGCCCGCCACGTGTCAAGGGGCGACCACGGTCCCGACGCCTCGCGGGGCGAGACCGCCCACATCGAGGCCGAGCTCGTGCTGGCCGTAGACCAGTTCCTGATCATCCCCGACGGCCGCGTCGCGGACGCCGCCCGGGCCCACACCGCCGGCGAAGAGGTGCGCACCGTGATCGCCGGCTACCACTGGTTCACCGACTGGGGCCGCGACACCATGATCAGCCTCGAAGGGCTGACCCTCACCACTGGCCGATCCGCGGAAGCGGGATACATCCTCCGCACGTTCGCCCACTACGTTCAAGACGGCCTGATCCCCAACATGTTCCCCGAGGGCCAGAAGCAGGGCCTGTACCACACGGCCGACGCGACGCTCTGGTTCTTCCACGCGATCGACCGCTACGTCGAGACCACGGACGACCGCGCCACACTCCACGCCCTGACCCTCCGCCTGATCGACATCGTCGATCACCACCTCAAGGGGACGCAGTTCGGCATCGGCGTCGACACCCGAGACGGCCTGTTGTGCCAGGGGGCCGAGGGCTACCAGCTCACCTGGATGGACGCCAAGGTCGGCGACTGGGTCGTCACCCCCCGGCGGGGCAAGGCCGTCGAGATCAACGCACTCTGGTACAACGCCCTGAAGCTGATGGAAGGTTGGGTCGGCGAGACCCGCGGCGACGCCGCCGCGCGGCCCTACGCACGCCACGCCGAGCAGGCCCGACAATCGTTCAATGCGCGGTTCTGGTACGACGAAGGGGGCTATCTCTACGACGTGGTCGACGGCGTGAACGGCGACGACCCGGCGTGCCGCCCCAACCAACTCTTCGCCGTCTCGCTGCGGCACCCGGTGCTCGACCCCGCGCGGTGGGAAGCCGTGGTCGAGGTCGCGCGCAAGCGGTTGCTGACCCCCGTCGGCCTCCGCTCGCTCGCCCCCGGTCACCCCGACTTCAAGGCCCGCTACTTCGGCGACCTCCGCGCCCGCGACGCGGCCTATCACCAGGGCACGGTCTGGGCCTGGCTCATCGGCCCGTTCATCGACGCGTGGCTGAAGGTCCACCCCAACGACCGCGCCGGCGCCCGCCGCTTTCTCGAAGGTTTCGTGCCCCACCTCAGCGAGGGGGGCCTCGGCACCATCAGCGAGATCTTCGACGCCGAGCCCCCATATACCCCGCGCGGCTGCATTGCCCAGGCCTGGAGCGTCGCCGAGGTGCTCCGCTGCTGGATGAAAACCTCGGGTTGAGCCAAACCTGGTCGCGAGTTTCGAAAGCGGCCTTGCCGTCGCCGATGGACAAGAACCAACGCGAAGCCGGGGATCGGCCTGACCGAGGAAGTAGACCTCGTCATGCGTCCCTACCGTCTGCAAGAGGATGGCCTCCTGACCCTCATGCTGCACGAATGCGAAGACGATGCGCAGGTCGTATCCGGCGCTACAGGCCCACGAGCCCTCTAGATCACCCTTGAGCTTGTGCGTCTTCAGACTGGGGTGGAACGCATCCTCTGCCAGTTGCTCCAACGCCGCCCGCAGGCCCTCGGCGGCACGCGGATGGTTCTTTGCCAGCCGCCTCGCGGCCCGTACGAAAGCACTGGACCGGATGAGCAACCGCCTCACGAGAGGATCTCGTCCATCAGCTCGTCCGTGGTGGACGGCCGGCAGAGCCCCTCCGCGAACTCGCGCTGGGCTTCTTGGACCTCAGCAATGAGCCGCTTCCGGCCCCGCTCCGTGATGCGGCGATTCACGATCGCCACCAGGGTCTCCTGCTCCTCCCAAGTGAGCCGGTCAACGGCCTCCAGCACCTCAGCAAACGGTAGCGAATGCTCCACGATCGGCCTCCTCGAAGTTGTCTCCTACCCTCCTATCAGTCTAACGGATCGGCTCGATGAGACAAGTCACGGCATGACCACCAGCCGCTGCAGCGGGACCGACCCACTGCGGGGAAGGCGGGAGTGCCAGCTAGGGTAACCCATTTTGGCAGATGTTACGGCCCCCGAAACTGCGGTTTTCGCCTTGTCTGAAGGGATTGCTCGCGGGGAGACCCTATTTGACACGGGAGCGGAGCGGTCCGATGGGTGAGCCGCCCGTTCCTCTGGTGGCGCCTCACCCCTGCGACAGCAACAGGGCGACCGGGAAATGCGCGAACACCTCGGCCAGGGACAGTGCGGGTTGCCCTTGCGGGTCCATGCATGTGAGGGTTTCACCCGTGAAGAGATTATGCCAGAGTAGTTTGGGCTCGACGTCGGGCAGCAGTAGCCGGGTGTTCTGCCAGACTTCTGCGCCGAGGGGAAGGCCCTCCGGTCCCGGGACCAGGCGCGTAAGGAGGCGCGGCACGGCCACGATGGCCTGTCGGTCGCCCAGGCGCCGGGAAAACCCGAAGACGTGGTCCCCCCTGGCCCCCGTGGTCTCGGCCGGGAGGTAGTCGCCGGTCGAGAACAGTCCCGGGTGATCGCGGCGGCAACGGAGGGCCTGCGCGGTGACGTACAGTTTGATGCGACCGTCCTGCTTGACGTGCGTCAGTTCGCGCGCCAGTTCCCTCCGATCCGGCCCGGCCTCGGCCGCCCAACCCTGCAATGCCCGGAGCAATTCCTGCCGGCGTTCGTAGTCCACGGGACGGCGGTTGTCCGGGTCCACCAGGCTGAAGTCCCACAACTCGGTTCCTTGGTAGGTGTCGGGGACGCCCGGCAAGGTGATTTTCAGCAGTGTCTGCGCGAGCCCGTTGAGCAGCCCGAAATGGCTCACCCGCTGCTGGAACGCCCGCAGGTCTTGCAGGAAGGGGCCGCTGAACTCCTCGTTCAGGATGCGGGCGACGAACTGTCGGACGGCCTCATCATAGGCTTCGTACGGGTTGATCCAACTGGTGTGGACCTTGGCCTCGCGCAGCGCCTTGGCCATGTACTCCTGGATCCGTTTCACGAACTCGGCGTACTCCTCGGGGCCGCACGGACCGAGGGGCCAGGCGCCGAGGAGTGTCTGGTAAATCAGATACTCCTCGTTCGCCTCCGGCACGCAGACCTCGTCAACGAGCGAGCGGTGCGGCCCGTTGAACTGACTCCACCGCTCCAGGCACTCCCCCCATTCCTGCGGCAGTTCCGACAGGACGTTCAGGCGGGCCCGCACGTCCTCGCCGCGCTTGGTATCGTGTGTGGACAAGGGAGAGAGCGCCCGGGGCCATTTCGCCTGGCGGCTCTGGTTGAAGTGGTGGACCGCCTTCGGGGCCATCCCGAAGCGCGCCGGGTCGCCGCCCACCTCGTTCAGCGCCAGCAGGCGGTTGTAGACGTAGAACGAAGTATCCTCCAGGCCCTTTGCCATCACCGGAGCGGTGACCTGTTGGAACTTGCCGGCGAAGTGGCACTGCTCGGCCCGGCCCTGCTCCCCGGTCGACTCCGGGTAGCGGAGCAGGAGTATGTCGCGCACGAAGCGGAATAGCGACCGGCTCAGCGTCGGGTTTCGCGCCGTGGCCCGGCGCACGGCAGCTTCCACGTACTTCTGGTCTGGATCGTGGACCCCTTCCTCGGAGATATAGGAGCGGTAAACAGGGAAGCAGGCGATCACCTGCGCCAGGGCGAAGCGCAGGCCGTTCAGGGTGAAGTCGCGGGACGAGCGGTCCTTCTGCGCCAGGCGGTCGAGCTGGTTGGCCAGCATCTGCAGCTCGCTGGAGAGCACGGTCTGGAGGATGAGCAACTTGTTTTGATACACCACTTCGGCGAAAGGGGCAGACCCGGTCCTCTGCTGGTAGAGCCTCGTCAATGGCTGCTCGCCGTCCGGGTCGACGAAGAGGCCGTTAACCACGTTGACGAAGTCGTAGCCGCTGGTGCCGTGGGTGTCCCAGTCGGGCGGCAACTGCTCGGTGGTGCCGAGGATCTTCTCGACGACGACGTAGAGGGGGCAACGTGGGAGTACCGGGGCACCGTCCGGGCCGGCCTCGCCGATCATTTCGAGGAGGGGCCCTTCCAGCTCTTTCCAGTCCCGGCCGTTCCAGACCGGGTCCGAACGAAAGACCTCGTACACGCAGGCCAGGACGTAGTGCTGCTGGAGGCGGCGGAGGTACTGCTTGGGGTCGTACAGGCCGTCGGGGTGGTCGATCCGCAGACCGTCGGCCTTGCCCTGAGCCAGCAGGCGCAGGATCAGTTCGTGGGTTGCGGCGAAGACCTCGGGCTTCTCCATGTTCAGGGCCGCCAGCTCATTGATGTCGAAGAAGCGGCGGTAGTTGATCTCGTCCGAGGCGACCCGCCAGAACGCGAGGCGGTAAGCCTGTTCGTCCAGCAGCCGCTCGAGCGCGTCGAAACTGTGCGGTTCCCCCGCCGTGCCGTTGATCAGGGCCACGGTCTTCTCGAGCGAGTCCCGCACCACGGCGCATTTCTGAGTGAGCGTGGCCAGCCGCTGCTTGATCACCTCCTTCTCGCGCTGGCTCTCCGCCACCCTGGCGGGATTCGTCTCCGTATGGTCGGGGAGGTGGGACACGGCGGTCAGGATGCTCTGATACTCGTGCAGGGCCGCGACGTCCGCGCCCAGGGTGCGTTGCATCTCTTCCAGGTTGGTCTGCAGGATCTGCGCATAGCTGGGGGGCGCGACGGGGAAGCGGTGGTCGACGTAATGCAGCGTGAAGGCCCCGACAGAGTAGGCCAGGCGTATCTTCTGGGCCTCCAGGGCCTGGCCGTACGGCTCGGCCAGGATCGGCAGCAGGACGCGGTTGCGGAGTTTCGGCCGCGGCGAGTCCTGCCAGCCGATGTCGAAGTAGCCGGCATACGGAGACGACGGGCCGTTCTCCAGCACGTCGTTCCACCAGGCATTATCGTTGCCGGCGATCCCCATGTGGTTGGGCACGGTGTCGAGGATCTGGCCCATCCCGTGGGCGTGCAGCGCGGCGACGAACACATCGTATTCCGCCTCCGAGCCGATCTCGGGGTTGAGCGCCCGATGGTTGGTAATGTCGTAGCCGTGCCGGCTGCCCGCCCGCGCCTGGAGGTAGGGGGAGGCGTAACAATGGGTGATGCCCAGCTCGCTCAGGTAGGGGACGATGGCGCAGGCATCACGGAACGTGAAACCGGCGTGGAACTGCAAGCGGTAGGTCGATTCGGGGAAGCGCTGCCGCTGGGCAAGGCGTTGGGCCGTCTTCTGGAGCAGATCTTCGACCGTTGACATCGGTAATGGTGCCTCACATCGGTTACCCCCAAGGCGATTCGAGGATGACTGCCGCTTGAGCAGGTACCCTCAAGCCCTCCCCCGTCCGGCACGAACAGTAGCATCCCCCTTCCGGGACGAGAGGGACGGTCGCCGCGCCCCCGCTTGTCGAACCAACACCCCGGTCAGGGGAGCGGCGCTAGCCGGGTTGAGTCATCCCCTGACTCTCTTTGCCAAGGGTTTCCACCTGCGCTTGCGAGACGGCCTTCCCGGTTTCTTCCGCTGTCCGGATGTGTAGGACCGCCAGTGACCTCCCCTGCAGCGGATAGAGCTCCCCTGCGCACATGGGCGGCGCCGCGCCGGCGAGCCCGGCCGTGTCGAACACGCGTTCCCATCGGTGCTCGACCTTCGTCGCGGGCAGCGTGAACGGGATCGGTTCGTGATGGGCGTTGAACAGCAAGAGCAGCGTCTCGCCGACGATCGGCTCGCCGCTCTCGTTCTCGTCGCCGATCAGGTCGCCGGCCAGGCGCACCCCCAGGCAGCGGGCGAACCCTGTGTTCCAGTCCTCGTCCGTCATCTCCTCGCCAGCGGGGCTGAGCCAGGAGATGTCCTTGATGTCGGAGCCGCGGATGGAGCGCTGCAGGAAGAAGCGCCGCCGATGGAAGACGGGCTGATCGGCCCGGATGCGCGCCATCGTGCGCACGAACTCCAGGAAACCCTTCTGCTCCTCATTCAACTCCCAGTTTAGCCAGGTCATTTCACTGTCCTGGCAATAGGCGTTGTTGTTGCCGCCCTGCGAGCGGCTTAATTCGTCGCCGCCGTAGATCATCGGCACCCCTTGCGACAGCAGCAGCGATGCCACCAGGTTGCGCTTCTGCGATGCGCGCAGAGCCTTGATGCCCGGGTCGTCGGTCGGGCCCTCCGCGCCGCAGTTCCAGCTATTGTTGTCGTTGTCCCCGTCCTTGTTGTCATCGCCGTTGGCCTCGTTGTGCTTGTCGCTGTAGCTGACCAGGTCCTGGAGCGTGAAGCCATCGTGGCAGGTGATGAAGTTGATGCTGGCGTGTGGCAGCCGGCCGCTCCAGGCGTACAGGTCGCTGGAGCCGGCCAGGCGCGTCGCGAACTCCGAGACAGTCCCACCGTCGCCCTTCCAGAAGCGGCGGACGCAGTCGCGGTACTTGCCGTTCCATTCGGTCCAGAGCACCGGGAAGTTACCCACCTGATAGCCTCCCTCGCCCAGGTCCCACGGCTCGGCGATGAGCTTGACCTGCGACAGCACGGGGTCCTGGTGGATGATGTCGAAGAACGCCCCCAGCCGGTTGACCTCGAACAGCTCGCGCGCCAGCGTGCTGGCCAGGTCGAAACGGAAACCGTCGACCCGCATCTCAGTAACCCAATAGCGCAGGCTGTCCATGATCAACTGCAGGACGCGCGGGTGCTGCATGTTCAGGGTGTTGCCGCAGCCGGTGAAGTCCATGTGGTAGCGCGGGTCCTGCGGCTTCAGCCAGTAGTACGAGGCGTTGTCCACCCCGCGCATGGACAGCGTCGGCCCCAGTTGATTGCCCTCGCCGGTATGGTTGTAGACCACGTCGAGGATGACCTCGATGCCGGCGGCGTGCAAGGCACGCACCATCATCTTGAACTCTTGCACCGACTCGCGCGCGGAGTCGCGGGAGGCACAGCGGAGGGCGGGGGCGAAGAAGGCCAGGGTGTTGTAGCCCCAGTAATTGCACCGGCCCTTCTCGACCAGGTGGCGGTCGTCGACGTGCAAATGGACCGGCATCAGCTCCACCGCAGTCACGCCGAGGCTGAGCAGGTGCTGGATGGCCGCCTCCGAGGCCACGCCCGCGTAGGTGCCGCGCAGCTTCTCGGGCACGCCGGGATGGCGCTTGGTGAAGCCCTTGACATGCAGTTCGTAGATCAGTGTTTTGTGCCAGGATGTCCGCGGCGGATGGTCGTCGCCCCAGGTGAAGGCGCCGTCGACCACCGCCGCCAGCGGCGCGAAGGGGGCGCTGTCGCGCTCGTCGCAGGACAGGTCGGCGTCGGGGTCACCGATCTTGTAACCGAACAGGCAGTCGTCCCAGCGCAGGTCGCGGCCGATGGCCTTGGCGAAAGGGTCGAGAACGAGCTTGTGCGGATTGAAGCGGTGACCCTTCTGCGGCTCGTAGGGTCCGTGGACCCGGTAGCCGTAGAGCTGTCCGGGCTTGACGTCGGGCAGGTAGGCGTGCCAGACCTGATCAGTTTGTTCGCGCAGGTGGATGCGCTGCGCCTCCGCCGTCGCCTCGGGCGAATCGAACAGGCACAATTCCACTTTGGTGGCGTGCTCGGAGAAGAGCGCGAAGTTAACTCCCTTCCCGTCCCACGTTGGGCCCAACGGAAAGGGTCGCCCTGGCCATACTCTCATGCACGGTTCTCCTCGCGTTGGCTTCGACTCCCTTTGCCGGGGCGGCCGGCCGAGAGTCGTACCTCGGATTGTCTCTCAGACCCCCCGGACGATCAAGCTCGATGACCATCTTCAGAAGATAATTACATAGAATTTGACAATGACAATTCCCAGGTTCGCCAGGAGGGCCGCGACGATCCATCCCCATCAGCTCAAACCCGATCCGAGGGGCGAGGATGGCAAGTATGTTGGGTCGAAACGTCGCCCTCGCAAGCGGAGGATGTCCTTCAAGGTCAGGGCGCACAGCTCGCTGACACGGAGGCCGGTGTCGAGCAGCGTCCGGAAGACCAGCTTCTCGATGGGCGCCTCGCAGGCGGCGGCCAGCCGGTCTGCCTCCTCGGCGGTGGGGGCTCGCGGACGTACTGGTAGGGCATCTCTCCCCCCGAATCCTGCGCCTCTGGTCACAAAAGTCACAATCATTGCTTTTTCCGCGATTCAGTCTATCCCGGCGGCGGGGGGTGAGAAAGGGGGCAGTTCCCCGAGAGATCGGGCAAGGTTCAACTTCAGCATCTTCGCAGGTGACAAGAGCTGGGTGGCTGGGGTCGAGCTGGCGACAGCCAGCGAGCCCCCAGCGCGAAAGCCTCGGATCTGGGGGCGTCGCCCCTCGGGGAGTTAGAGGACATGCATAGCAGTATTGACTCAGCGGTTGGATTCGGTAGATTGTGCGGATCACCCCAGGGGATCCGCCCATGACGATTGCGCGTGCCCATCTGGTTGATCCTTCCGTGACCCGCTGGTATCACTGTGTGACGCGCTGCGTGCGGCGAGCCTTCCTGCTCGGGGAAGGGATGCTCGACCGCAAAAGCTGGATCGAACATCGGCTCGAGGAACTTGCTGAAATCTTCTCGGTGGCCGTCGCGGGGTTTGCGATCCTGGACAATCATTTGCACCTGCTGGTGCGGCTCGATCCGGACGTGGCCCGGGGCTGGTCGGATGAGGACGTCGTGCGCCGCTGGGGACGCCTCTTTCCGCCCCGCGACAAGGCGCGACAGGTGGCCCCGGTCTCGGACGAGTGGGTCCAGGCGCGGCTGAAGGACGCCAGGTGGGTCGCGGCTGCGCGCCAGCGGTTGCACAGCCTGAGCTGGTTCATGAAGTGCTTGAAGGAGCCGCTCTCACGGCTGGCCAACCGCGAGGAGCAGACCCGCGGCGCGTTCTTCGAGGGCCGGTTCAAGAGCGTGGCGATCCTCGATGAGGA
>JBEKTN010000035.1:0-42663 GCA_049516015.1 Isosphaeraceae bacterium
CCGAACGTGAGCGAGCCGAGGCCGAACGTGAGCGAGCCGAGGCCGAACGTGAGCGAGCCGAGGCCGAACGTGAGCGAGCCGAGCGCGAAAAAGCCGAGCGGACACGAATCGAGGCCGAGGTGATTCGCCTGCGCGAGGAGAACGAATCACTCAGACGCCGGCTGGGCAAGCGGAGTTGATCGATGAGCCGAGGACCGGGCGAACCGGCGGCTCGCCAGTAGCCTACCGCCCTCTTGCGAAACCGGGCCTAAGGAACGGGCCGGAAATAACCTCCTGATTTTCCGTTGACGGGTGTTCGGCGCAGGTTTCCAGTCTGTCTCCACACGCCGGCCGTCTGCTTGACTGCAGGTTTCCCGCCGGGGTCCGGGTTCGTGACCTTTCCTTCGGTCGCCGAGGTGGCAAGGTCAGGAGAGCTTGCCGCAACTTGGTCCGTTATTGCGAGAACTCCGGAGAGTCCTCACTGAACTCCACCATGATTCGTCGTATCCCATGATGGGGAAAGAGACTTGGGTGGCTGGGGCTGACCGAAGGGAAGCCCCAGGGCCGAAGCCGGGGCATCTGGGGCGTCGCCTCCGGCTCCGCCACCAGCCACCCCGTTCCTGGCAGTTCTAGAATGGTAGAGTTCAGCGAGGAGTCTCGAACTCCGGGAAATGATTCCCGGGCTGTTCATGAGGACTCGATGTATGGAAGCAAGCCCCACCCCCGATCGCTGCCCCGCCAAGAACCACCTGGGCGAAATCGGCCAGTCGCGTTTACTCTGCGCTACAAAGTAAGTGGCCCCTCCGCGCTGCCTCCGCGATTTGTGCCAGTGGACCCGAGGGAAAGAGATGGAAATGATTGAGAACTGTCAGAACAGGACCCAAGTCTCGGGTGTTTATTGTTGTCAAATAAAGACTTATGACAAAACATCGGAAAATCCCATGGAGCCCCTGATCGCCGACGAATCTCAGAAACCTCAACTAATCTGGACCGGACGCCCGTCCAGTACCGGTGAAAGTGGATCCTGTACAAGCTGACTTTAGGTCCTAAAACTGGGTGGCCCCGTTCGGTCCAAAGGGGGCGGCCCATCCGGCATTTCCGCTCAGCCGTCTGCCGGACTCCGGGTTTCACACCGATGTCCGGATTGGAGAGCTGTCCTTCGGTCGGCGAGGTAGCATGGTCAGGAGACCCTGTCACAACTTGGTCCGTGATAGCGAAACCTCCGGGAGGTTGTCTCCCGGACTGTTCCTGGCTCCCGTCTGTCTTTCAACGTGGCCAAGCTGAAAACCGTCTGTTCCTGCCACCCTGGCTCCGGTTGCCGTTGACCCCGATCGCCGGATCACTACAATTTGCCTCAAGTTGTCCCAAGTCAAGAGTTTTGAACGATCAAGGCGGAGCGATGCCGGAACAGCCGCGGGAGAGTCTGGAAGCTGTTCGGATGGAGAAGTTACGGCGAATCGCCGACCTCGGGCTGGACCCCTGGGGAGGGCGGTTCGACGGCCACCAGGCGATTGCCAGGGTCCGCGATCTGCCGGTTCCCAAGGCCCACGAGGGTGAGCAAGCCGAGCCCGGGCTCGCCGTCCGGGTGGCCGGGCGGATCGTGCTCAAGCGGGGGCAGGGCAAGGTGGTCTTCCTCGACCTCCGCGACTGGACCGAACGAATCCAGATCTTCGTCGGCAAGAAGCAGGTTGGCGACCTGGGCTGGAACCTGGTCGAGCTGCTGGACCTGGGTGATCTGATCGGGGTGGATGGGACGCTCGGACACACCAAAACCGGCGAGCTGACCGTCTTTGCGTCGAGCTTGACCTTCCTGTCCAAGAGCCTCTTGCCGCCACCGGAGAAGTACCACGGGCTGACCGACCTCGAGCAGCGGTACCGCAGGCGGTACGTCGATCTGTTCACCAATCCCGAGTCGCTGCAGACCTTTCTGGGCCGGTCGAAGATCATCACGACCTTCCGCAAGGTCATGGCCGAAAAGGGTTTTGTGGAGGTCGAGACGCCCTCGATGCAGGCCATCGCCGGGGGCGCTGCGGCCAGGCCGTTTATCACCCATCACAACACTCTGGACATCGACCTGTTCCTGCGAATCGCCCCCGAGCTCTACTTGAAGCGGCTGCTGGTCGGGGGGATGGAGCGGGTCTTCGAGATCGGACGGGTCTACCGCAACGAGGGCATCAGCCCCAAGCACAACCCCGAGTTCACCATGATGGAGGCGTACCAGGCCTACGGTGACTACCACGCGATGATGGACCTGACCGAGGACTTGATCTGCGGATCGATCGAAGCCCTCGGCGGTGGATATCAGCGTCCCTGGGGCGACTCCACCATCGACTTCACGCCTCCCTGGCCCCGGCGCACCTATGCCGAGCTTCTGGCCGAGCACGGCGGAGTCGATCCGCTCGATTTTGCGTCGATCAAGGCCCGCGCGGACGAGAAGGGAATCGCCACGGAGGGCAAGGACCCCGACGTGGTCACGAGCGCGCTCTTCGAGGAGGTGGTCGAAGACCGCCTGACCGGTCCGATTTTCGTGATCGACTATCCCGCGGCGCTCTGTCCGCTGACCAAGCGAAAAGCCGCGAACCCGGCGGTGGCCGAGCGATTCGAGCTTTACATCGAGGGGATGGAGCTGGCCAACGCCTACACCGAGCTCAACGATCCGCTCTTGCAGGAGCAGCTTTTCCGCAGCCAGCTTGCGGGATTGCCCGAGGAAGAGTCGATGGCCAAGATGGACGATGACTTCGTCCGGGCCCTCAAGCACGCCATGCCCCCCGCCGGCGGGCTGGGCATCGGTATCGACCGCCTCTGCATGATCCTGATGAACCGGCCGAGCATCCGCGACGTGATCCTGTTTCCGCTAATGCGGCCGCAGTCGCCGGGTCCCGCGGACCCGGGTGATCCCGTGGGCGAGCCATCTCCCAGTTGACAGAGCAAGCCCCGAGGCGAGAGTCGCCGAACCAACCCAGGGAAGGAGTGGTCGACGTGTACAAGTACCTGCTCTGCTGGCGCTATCTGCGCACTCGCTACATCGCGCTTGCCAGCGTGATCAGCGTCATGCTCGGGGTCGCCACGATGATCGTGGTCAACTCGGTGATGGCCGGGTTTTCGGACAAGATGCGCGACCGGCTGCACGGTGTTCTTGCCGATCTCGTGGTCGAGTCAGCCTCGATGGATGGCTTCTACAACTTCGAGGAAGTCATGGCCCGGGTCCAGGAGGCAGGGGGTGACGATATCGTCGCCTTGGCTCCGACCATGGAGACTCCGGGCATTCTCAAGTACCGGGTTGGCAGCGGTTCGATGACGCGGCCGGTTCAGATCATCGGCGTTCGGGCCGCGGAACGGGCAAGAACCGGAGATTTCGCGGAGTTCCTCTTCGACGAGAAGGGCGCGAAGGTCGAGCCGTCCTTCCAGGTGCCTGAGCGGCTCAAGGAGATCTCGCCGGCCGGGGCCCGTCTGAAGGAACTCGAAGGGGAACCGGATGACGCCTTCACCAAGGCCCTGAAGGAGCAGCTCGAGATCCAGAGGCGCCAGCAGGTTCCCGATCAGGGCGCGATCATCGGCTACGCGCTGGGGACATGGCACCCGGGGAAGGGTCAGCCCGACGTCTACCTCGCGCACCTCGGCACCAAGGTCAGCCTGGCTTTTCCCAAGTCCGGCAAGCAGCCCGAGGCGGGTTTCGACGAGCTCGCGGTCGTGGGCTTCTTCAAGAGCGGGATGAGTGAGTATGACTCGACTCACGTGTATGTCCCGCTCGAGCAGTTGCAAAAATCCCGCGGGCTGGTTGGCGAGGACGGCAAGGGGGCCGTCAACCAGATCCAGATCAAGGTGCAGCCGGGAACGAATCTCGATCGCCTGGCCGACCGGCTGCAACTGGCCCTGGAGCGGCTGCACCCGATGTTCTTCAAGGTGTGGACCTGGGAGCAGAAACAGGGCCCTCTGCTGGGCGCGGTGACGATCGAGCAAAGCATCCTGAACATCTTGCTCTTCATGATCATCGCCGTCGCCGGGTTTGGCATCCTGGCGACCTTCTCGATGATCGTGGTCGAGAAGACGCGAGACATCGGCGTCATGAAGGCGCTGGGCGCATCCACCAGCGGGATCCGCGGAATCTTCCTGGGTTACGGGCTCTTGCTGGGCGCCGTGGGCAGCGGGGTCGGCATGATCGGCGGCTTGCTCTTCGTCCGCTACATCAACGAGATCGAGAAGCTCTTGAGCGTGGTCATCGGCCGCAAGGTCTTTGACGACTCGATCTACTACTTCGACAAGATCCCGACCCTGGTCGAGCCGCACACCCTGATCGCGATCGTCATCGGCGCGCTTTTCATCGCCGTTCTTGCCAGCGTCTGGCCGGCCCAGCGCGCGGCCCGGCTGCACCCCGTGAAGGCCTTGCGATTTGAATGATCAGAGCGGCAGGGCAGGTCCGAAATCCTTTTCCTCCACGATCCTGATTCTGAATGATTCCCAGGGAAGGCGGGGACGATGGCAAGTCATATCGCGGCGGTCGGTCTGGGCAAGAGTTACTGGAAGGGACCGAACGAGGTTCCGGTCCTCCGCGGGGTCGATCTGGAGGCCGAACGCGGCGAGATGGTCGCCGTGGTAGGGGCCAGCGGTTCCGGCAAGAGCACTCTCCTGCATATCCTTGGCCTGCTCGACGCCCCCGACGCGGGGACGGTCCTGGTGGATTCTCAGCGCATCGACAACCGTCCGGAACGGCATCGGGATGCGATGCGCAACCGCCTGTTCGGCTTCATCTTCCAGTTTTATCACCTGCTTCCCGAGCTGACCGCGCTGGAGAACGTGATGATGCCCAACCTGATCCGGCACGGCGTGTGGTCCTACCGGAAGGAGCGGCGGCGGATCCGCCACGAGGCGGCGGAGTTGATGCAGCGCGTGGGTCTGGGGCACCGGCTCGATCATTACCCCACCGAGCTCTCCGGCGGCGAGATGCAGCGGGCGGCGATCGCTCGGGCGCTGGCCGGCCGGCCAGCAATCCTGCTGGCCGACGAACCGACCGGAAACCTCGATGCCGCCAGCGGACAGGGGGTGCTCGACCTGCTCCGCGACTTGAACCGGGAGCGTGAGCTTACTATGATGTTGGTCACGCACGATCAGCACATAGCCCAGCAGGCCGACCGGGTCGTTCGGCTCGCCGAGGGGCGAATCGAGGAGTGGGTTCCCGCGCTTTTCTAAAGCAGTGACCAGGGCGTGGGTTCGCGGCGTCGGCTGAGCGTGAATGCAGGAGGACCGCCGATGAGCCCAAAAGTCTATATCAGCGGCAAACTCTACGCGAAAAACGACGCCAGGATCAGCGTATTCGACCACGGACTACTGTACGGCGACGGGGTCTTCGAGGGAATTCGGTCCTACGCGGGCAAGGTCTTCCGGCTCCAGCAGCATGTGGACCGGCTCTATGGCTCGGCCTCCGCCATCTTTCTCCAGATCCCCATGACTCGGGAAGAAATGGCCCGGGCGATCGTGGACACTCTGGCCGTCAACAAGCTGGTGGACGCCTACATCCGCGTCATCGTCACGCGGGGCGCCGGGGGTCTGGGCCTTGACCCCAGGAAAACGACGGACCCCCAGGTCATCATCATCACCGACCAGATCAGCCTTTACCCCGAAGAACTTTACGAGCATGGACTGAAGATCATCACGGCGGGCACGACGCGCAACCACCCCAATGCCATCAACCCCCGGATCAAGTCGCTCAACTACCTGAACAACATCCTGGCCAAGATTGAGGGCACCAATTCCGGCTGCCTCGAAGCGCTCATGCTCAATCACAAGGGCGAGGTTGCCGAGTGTACGGGCGACAACATCTTCATCGTCACCCGGGGCATCATCCACACGCCGTCGATCGACTCGGGCATCCTCGAGGGAATCACTCGCGACGCCGTGATTGAACTGGCGCGCTCGGCCGGCCTCACCGTCGTCGAACGGACCATGGATCGCTACGATGTTTACACAGCCGACGAGTGTTTCTTGACCGGCACTGCCGCCGAGCTGATTCCCGTGGTCGAGTGCGACGGACGCACGCTGGGCTCGGGCCGGCCGGGACCGATCACCCGGGACCTTCGCCAGCGGTTTGGAAGCCTGGTCCGCGAGGAGCGCTAGGCACCCTGCACGAGGAGCTCTCTGCGTGATCGAAATCAAGAGGGTGCTCGCCCCGACCGATTTCAGCGCTCACTCGGAAAAGGCCGTCCGCTTTGCGTGCGGGCTGGCGGAACGGTTCGGCGCTGAGCTGCATCTTGTCAATGTCCTCTCGGAGATCATTCCGGCGGGGCCAGATCCCCTGCTCATGCCGGTCATGCCGCCGCAGTTCTACCAGGAGAACGAAAACCGGGCCAAGGAGACCCTGCGCAGCCTGCCCCAGCCTTCCTGGGGCAAACCGACCAGGCTGGTCACGGCGGTGCGGTGGGGCAGCCCGGTCGAGGCCATCGTCGATTACGCGCAGGAGCAGCAGATCGACCTGATCGTCATCGCCACTCACGGCCGGACGGGCCTCAGCCACGTCTTTCTGGGCTCGGTGGCCGAGCGCATCGTCCGTGAGGCGAACTGCCCCGTCCTGACCATCCGCGATTCCCACCGCGTCGCGCCGGCCGGCGACGGAGGAGCTTGACCACCGTGCCCTCAACCCGGCCCCAGCCAGCGCGGCGCATCGTTTTTCGTGGTTTGAAGATCGATCTGGCCCTGCAAAGTGTGGTACTGGCCGACGGGACCAGCGCCGACCGCGAGGTGGTCGTCCACCGAGGTGCCGTTGCCCTTGTTCCCATGGTTGACGAGAACCACGTGTGCCTGGTGAGAAATGATCGCCATGCCGTGGGCCAGACGCTGCTGGAAGTCCCGGCGGGAACCATCGACGTGGGCGAGACTCCCGACCAGACCGCCCAGCGCGAGCTGGCCGAGGAGACCGGCTACCGGGCCGGCCGCATCACCCGCATCCGCGACTGGTTCGTCTCGCCGGGCGTCATGACCGAGCGAATGTTCCTCTACCTCTGCGAGGACCTCCAGCCCGGCCCCACCGACCACCAGCCCGACGAGCGGCTGCAGACCGTGATTCTCCCCTGGGACGACGCGCTGGCCATGGCTCATGACGGCCAGATCCAGGACGCAAAGTCGATCCTCGCGCTCCTGCTTTCCGACCACTTGAGGAAGCGTGACCACGGTCGCTGACCCTGCAAGCTTGCCCTCGATGTTTCGCCCGATCCTCGAAAACCCCGATCAAGCGCGACGGTGAAAGAACCCCTCCCAATGTGCGGAAAGCCCCCGTTTTGGCAAGAGAGCCTGATCCGGACGCCCTGACTGGGGTATCGTGGAAGGCGTGGAATCTGTTCGTGCCCGAGCTTTCATCGCGGAGGTCTCTTGGCCCAGATCGAGCTCCATCAGGTCAGCAAGGCGTTCGCGCCGGGGGCGCTGGCGCTGGATCGGATCGACCTGGTCATTGGCGAGGGAGAGCGCATGGTCGTGCTGGGGCCATCAGGCTCCGGCAAGACGACGCTCCTGCGCCTGATCGCGGGGCTGGAGACGCCCGACGCCGGGACGATCAGGATCGGGGGGCGGGACATGGCCGGTGTCCCACCCCACCGGCGCGACGTGTCCATGGTCTTTCAGAACCCTGCGCTCTATCCCCACCTCAGCGTCTTCGAGAACCTGGCGTTCGGGCTCAGGGCCCGGGGGGTGGCCCGCGCTGAGCGCCGCAGGCGCGTGCATGCCGTCGCCGAGATGCTGGGCGTGGGCCGGCTGCTGGATCGACGGCCCGCCGGGCTCTCGGGAGGCGAACGTCAGCGCGTGGCGCTGGGCCGGGCGGTGGTTCGTGAGCCGCGCGTCTTGCTGCTGGATGAGCCGTTCTCGAACCTCGATGATCCGCTCCGTGCAGCGCTGAGGGGCGAGCTGGTCGAGCTCCATCGCCGGTTTGGCTCGACGGTGGTGCATGTCACTCATGACCAGAGCGAGGCCCTGAGCATCGGCCAGCGACTGGCCGTGGTTCACGAGGGCCGGATCATGCAGGTCGACACGCCCGGGGGAATCTACGAACGTCCGGCGCAGCGGTTCGTCGCCTCGTTCGTGGGGAGCCCGGGCATGAATTTGGTCGCGTGCGAGGTCGTGCTCGGAGAGACCACGGTGCAGATCCGCCCCCCGGGCGGCGGGGACACCCTCACCTACCCGCGATCGGTCCATCCCGAGGACGCAGTCTTGCCACTGCACGAGCCGGTGCGGCTCGAGCTGGGGATTCGGACGGAATCGGTCATCCTTTCGGGCGAAGCCCTCGTCGATCCTGAACGCCCCCGCTACCCTCTCGTGGTGTTCCCCGCCATCGTCCGCGCTGTCGAATTCCAAGGGTGGCTCTGCCTGGTCACGCTCCAGGTCGACGGTCAGACCCTCCTCGCTCGGATTCCTCCACGGCGGGTGCTCCGCGAAGGCCAACGGGTTGTCGCCCACCTCGAGCTCTCGCGGGCATTATGGTTCGACCCCTCCACCGGCCGGCGGCTGGAGTTGCATTGCCGGCTCTCTCCCAACGCGATAGCCTGAACGTGTCGTCCGCCCTCTGTTGCACTGACCCTCAAAGACCACCATGCGCGACGTCTTACGAACACTGATCGAAGCCCTGGAAGAGGGTCGCGAGCAGATCTTCTGCCAGGTCGTGGAGACGAAGGGTTCGACCCCCCAGAAGGCCGGGGCGGTCATGGTCGTCGATCCCGCGGGTGGTCAAACCGGAACGCTGGGAGGCGGCTGTGTCGAGAACGAGGTCAAGCAGCTCGCCGTCCGCCAGCTCGGCAACGTGGGGACGACCTTGCGGTCTTTCGTGCTCGACCACGATTACGCCTGGGCAGACGGCCTGATCTGCGGGGGAAAGATGGTGATTGCCATCGAGGCCCTGCGCGGACAGGGCCCGCTGCCGTACTTCCGGAGCCTGCACCGCCTGCTCGAGGCCGGCGCGGGGTTCACGGAGGCCGTGATCGTCAATCCCGAGCGATTCGAGGCCGAGGACGAGACCGAGGGCAAGGGGATCGAGGCAGGCCGCAAGTTCCTTTTCGGACCCGATGACGTTTACAAGGCGAGCTGGCCGGCCGGCCCCGTGCCGGCGCGCATCGCCGCGCAGGTCATTCCTCTCCAGGACCGTCCCAGGCCGCAAGTTCGCGAGGGCGTGGCGTGGATCGCCACGCTGCCTCGGGTCCGACTGGTGATCGTCGGGGCCGGGCACGTTGGGCAAGCCGTGGCCAGCCTGGCGGCGGAGACCGATTTCGACGTCTGGGTGATCGACGACCGCAGCCAGTACGCCAATCCTGAACGATTCCCGACCGCCCAGCAGATCCTCGTGGGCCCGATCGAAGAGGTGCTTGCCTCACTCCAGGTCACACCCCACACTTATGCGCTGATCGTCACCCGCGGCCACGGGCACGACCAGGAAGCCCTGTATCACCTGGCTCCAACGCCGGCTCCGTATGTCGGCCTGATCGGCAGCAGGCGGAAGATCAAGCTGATCTTCGAGAGCCTGCGCGACGCGGGGATCGCCGAGGCCGACCTGGCCCGCGTGGCCGCTCCCGTGGGCCTGGACATCGGGTCGCAGACCGTGCCCGAGATCGCCATCAGCATCGTGGCCGAATTGATCGCCCGCCGCAGCCTGGGCCCCAGGGCCCTGGCGAACCGGCCAGGTGCCGCGAGCATGTCATGAGCTCCATCACCATTCCCGCTATTGTCCCGGCCGCGGGCGAAAGCCGGCGGATGGGCCGGCCGAAGCCGCTGCTGCCGTTCGACGGCCAGCCCTTGATCGGCCGCGTCGTCTCGGCGCTTCGCCTTGGGGGCGCCAGCCCGGTTCTCGTCGTCACTCCACCGGCCCAAGCTCCGGAAGGCCCGCCCATCGCCGAGGCCGCCAGGCAAGCCGGGGCCGCCGTGATCACTCCCACGCACAGGCCCGCCGAGATGCGAGAATCGGCCGAGATCGCCATCGAACAGCTCGGCCGCGACGGCCCGCCCAGCAGGTTCGTCCTGACGCCCGGAGATAGCGCGGGCATCACACCCGAGATTGTCCGCCAGCTCCTGGAGCGATCGTCGGAGGCACCCGGCTCGATCGTCATCCTACGCGCCGCGGGTCGCCGCACTCATCCCATCGTCCTTCCCTGGGATCTCGCCCTCCAGATCCCGACATTACCCAGGGATCAGGGAATCAATGCTCTGATGCCGGCCCACCCCCAGCGCGTCATCGAGATCGAAGTTCCGCACCCGGAACTGGCCGACGCGCTCAATACGCCCGGGGACCTCGAGCGCTGGCAGCGACGCCTCAGGTCCGTGCTGACCATCCGCCTCTTTGCCGTTGCCAAGGAGCGGGCCGGACATGCCGCGATCGAGATCGATCTCCCCTTGCCGGCGACCGTCGCCGCTCTGCGCCTGGTCCTTGCCCTGCAACACCCCGAGCTCGCTGCGCTGGCTCCGAGCGTGTCGATCGCCGTGGATTCCGAGTATGCAACCGATGCCACGCTCATCCTTCCGGGCGCCCAAGTGGCGTTGATCCCTCCGGTCAGCGGGGGATGACCAGCAAGAGGAACAGCCGATGATCGAAATCACCGAAGCCCCGATCGACCACGCGGCACTGACCGAGCGCGTGCGGTCCAACCGCGCCGGGGCCGTCTGCACGTTTCTGGGAACGGTCCGCGAACTGACCGGCGATCGACAGACGCTGGCGCTCGATTACGAGGCCTATCCCGAGATGGCGTTGAAGAAGCTGGCCGAGCTCGAGCAAGAAGCACGCCAGCGCTGGCCGATCATCGAGGCCGCCATCGTCCACCGGGTCGGCCACCTCGACCTGGGCGAGATCAGCGTGGTCGTCGCCGTGAGCTGCCCGCACCGCAACGAGGCTTTTGAAGCCTGCCGCTGGCTCATCGACACTCTGAAGCAAGTCGCGCCGATCTGGAAACGCGAGACCTGGGCCGACGGCAGCCACGAATGGGTGCACCCGGGGTTGAGCGAGCCGTAGTTAGTCTACAAGTGCGGCGAGCCTTCGTGGACGCACCCTGGCAGTGGCATGCTGTTTCGTTCGGTGGGGGTCTCCCACCCTGCCCGAACCAGCTTGTTCAAGGCCGACTTTTCACCGATACTGAACGGACGTCTGGTAGTAAAAAGTAGAGATTCTGCTCTTTTCGCGCCACGACGCCTGCGGTCGGCGAAGCTCTCCATGGCCCCACGCCGCCGACCGGAAATTGGGTTCGTTTTCCGGCTCGATTTCGCGACGGTTCGTCCTAAGTCACAATATGCCAACGATTAACACTACGAGCAAATTGGCTTCGTTCTGGCGCTTTTCTATGACCGCCAGCTTCGTCTCTTCAGTCTCGCTGGCCACTGGCCACTGCCTGATGACCACCGTTCTCCCGTCCCACGTCCACGCCCTACACCGGGACCAGCGGGGTCAGGTCGTGCGCAGACCCTTCCCCGCTGGCTACTGCCCGACACCGAGGCCGAATTGACAAAGACCGAACGGAGCCCGATCTCGACGAGCGGTCCCTCTATATCAGTATGTCACCGAATGGGGCGATTCCTTCGGGCAGATCAAACTTTTCCTCCCCACCCGCCGCCGCCCAGCCGTGGGGCGGAAGGGGCCACCCGCTTTCTGGCACAAGGCGCAGAAACGGGTACGCAGCTAGAATCAATAACTAGCTGCGTCCCCATTTCCAACCCCGAGCGGAGCGAGTTCACAATCTATCAGAGCCTGTGTTTTCCCTCAGCCGTCTACCCGGTGCTGGCGCAGGGCGGCAAGTAGGACGAAACCAAGGATCCGTTCGCTGTGCCACGGAAGTGAGTCCTGGTATTACCCAGGCACGAAAGAAACGCATTGCAGGTCAGGCTGGAAAGCCTGACCTACTTCCTTGCCGGAGTAATAGCCGGCGTGCAAAGCTCTGCGGACTCTCCAGCGGGGCTACTGAGGACGTGCTGCGATCTTCGGCTTGGGAGTGATTTGTCGGAAGTGGGGGCCGCGGAGGACGCTGCTCGAGGGGCTCGGTTCGCGACGGGAAAACGCAATACCTTCGATCTCAACCAGCAATTCTGGGCGACACACATCGGCCGTGGTGTAAATCGCCGGCATGTCGCCCAGCCTCTGGGCACAGACCGCCAGGATCTTTGGATAGTCCTCTGTCCTCTTGATGTAGACCCGCGCCTGACCCAGACCCTCCAGCGAGCTTCCGAACCCAGGTAGACCGTGGCGACCGAGGTTATCCTCGGAGATCAGGGCTTCGATATTATCGAGGGCTTCATGGGTCTGGGCAACCGCGTCGCCGAGGTGTCGAGACTCCGAGTTGGTGATGCTGGCCGTGCCGGAGATGAAGATGGTCATGTCCGGGCCGTAAGACAGTGCCATGGCCCGAGAAAACCTGGGGCTCTGGAGGCTGTAAGACCTGGCGTAGTCGTATGCCGATGTCTGACGAGGATTCTCGAGCGCCATGGCGATGATGTCGTCGCGATCGGTGGCAAGGGCAATCGCCCTGACCGTGAGATCGCGGCCCTCGGCTCCGATGCCCGTGCTTGCCGGAAAGACCGGACCACGTCGCGTCTCCCGCTGGTAGCCGGCCAGGAAAGGTATATCCTTGTAGAAATCGGCCCGGGCGCGGTTCAGCTCCTTGTAGCGCTGGGTCGTTCCTTCGGCGGCGACGATTCCACCGAGGTAGAACCATGTGCGAATCACTTGATCGAAGCGGACACCTCGTCCGTGAAGCAGCGAGCGGATTCGGCGGAGTGTGTTCGCCGTGCTTTCGTACGCGCCGGCCGTCGAGGTTCCGGGAACGACCAGAGTACAGTAGGCCCAGGTCAGGCCATCGTGCCGGAGCATGACAAGCTGCTCGCTCACACGTTCAATCTCGACTTCGCACCTGCCACGCCTGACGCCGTGGGCCTCGATCGACAGCAGTTTCCCATCACATAGAGGTTGGGGGACGTAACTTGTAACAGGCAAATCGGCGCCGGAGAAATCGAGGATGATCTGGCGGCACTCGTCGATCTGGCTGGGTTCGGTCAGAAAAACCGTCTGCCGGATGATCGACTGGCGGGTGCCCTCCGCCCTCAGCACGTCATCGAGACTCTGCAACGCGTTCTCGGCCTGCTCGCGGAGAGTGCCGCCACGCTGAGGGATCGCTGTGGCAAAGACATGACCGATGTCATTCAGCTCGACGGTCGCTAATCCAATCCCCTGGTGGGATGCCTTGCACATGGCGTGCGCGGACATTCCGAATTCCTCCATGAGAGTACGACGGCCAATGGCAGGAAAACCGACGGCAGGAGACAGTCGCTCCAGAGCAGGGACCGAGGAGTCGCGCCGGTTCACCCGAGCTGCAACGCCTTGCTTAGCACCACCATGGACGTGGTGCGCGGGTGGAGACCCAACCTATGAAATGACTTCAATAGGAGGGGGCCGTCGTAGCCTACCGGAAACCGCCCGCCATGAGCGGTTTCAGGTCGTCTCAAATGTGCAGGAATCGACAAATCCTCCCCCTCGCGGTCAAACCACTCGGGGAATTCGAGACTCATGCGCGAAATCGGACGCGCAGTTTTTTCAAAGAGTCGGCCAGACCAGGTATTGAGCTTGAGTCGAAAGGGGAAGGGGATCTGGTCGAATCCTTGGGACTTTACCAGTAACGACCTCCGATGGCAACCGAAGCTTGCACATGGTCCAGGGCCCGGAGAACGAACGGCTGTCACTGGATTCTGGGGTTTGTGTGCTTCAACATCCGGACACCCAACATTGCAAGTTCAGGCTCTCGATTGCCCGTCTGCCTCAATCTCTGAGGATCGATGGTTCGATGGTTCGGGGGGCCGATTTGCTCTAGGAGAAAACGGACGACCCGGATAGATTGCCCACTTGTCCGAGAGCGACCTGATCATGTCAGGAAGCTACACGAAGGAGATCGTTCTGAGCGCGATCCCGGGAAGCAACGTGGGGCAAAGGTTTCCTCTCGAGCCGCCCTGGCACTCTGCTCGCCGGGGGATTGCTCAGGCTCGAGAACAGCGAGGACAAGTTATGGAGTACTTGAATCGCGAGCGTATCGAGCGGGTCTCTCACGAATCATTTCAGAGACAGCAACCCTACCCCTGGGTCGACATTGAGGGAATCTTGACCCCTGAGGGTCATGAGCTTCTTCGCCAGACTCTGCCTGATGCCTCGATGTTCGATCGCAGGGTCGGTGTGAAACGCGCCTTCGGGCAGGGTTATCACGACCGGTACATCTTGCATTACCATCCGAGTCTGGATCTCGCGGAGCCGTGGAAGGACTTCGTCGCGGAGCTTCACGGCAAGACGTACGAGTCTCTGATCCGCCGCATGTTCGGTCTTCGCCGAGGCGCGCGCTTTGTCCTCACCCTGGAGTGGTATTACGCGTGGCAAGGTTGCGGCGTCTCGCCGCACTGCGACGCCCGCCGCAAGCTGGGCACCCACATCTTCTACTTCAATACGGAAGCGGATTGGGAATCGAGCTGGGGAGGCCGCATCCTGATCATGGACGACGGCGGACGTCTGAAGACGCATTCAGCCCCGGAATTCGATGATCTCGGAGTTGCCGCGTCCCTGGACCCCCGGGGAAATGGAAGCCTACTTTTCCAGAGGACGGCGCATTCCTGGCACGGCGTTCGGCCGCTGGAATCTCCGCCCGGCCACATGCGAAAGCTCTTCATCGTCACGATCAACGTGCCGACGATTCAAGTGCTCTGGCGGCGCGTCCGCGGCAAGGACCCCGACGGGTATCCGCTCAAGAATCCAGAAATGCCGCATTCCATTCCGGCTTGAGCAGTCCCGCCGTCGGTCGACGCTGAGAGTCAGAATGTCGGGCGGCACTCAATGACAACCCTATCGGCTTCTCGCAGGGGCTTCTTGGCCTGAGACTCTCACTTCGTCTTCGTCAGGCTCGACTTCAAGGCGGTGGGCCAACGCGGTCAGGGCTCGCATTTCGTTAAGGTTCACCAGATAAACGCACACGCCTTCGAGTCCGCAGCCAAACATCAAGACGCGGAGGCCCATCATGACCACGGCCCCGCTGGGATGCCCCACCAGCTTGAAGAGCTGGCCGCCAACCTCCTCGGTCAAACCTAGGGCGCCGAAAGGAAGGGGGACGGCCATGGTGAAGAATGTCAAAGGGGCCATCAGAAAGTGCTGGCCGAGGGTTGTGGTCATCCGAGAGGAAAAGAGCGTCTTGCCGATGAGAAAAAAAACTACCACGTTCAGTCCATGGCTGATCACAGACAAGCCGAGGCCGGCCAGTAGAACGTCGAGCCGTCGCCGGTAATTCGTCGCCGCCGCCTTCAGCTCGGCCATGATCGTCGATAGCCGCCCGCGCCCTGAGCCGGCCTGTCCCTGGAAGATTCGGGGCATCGGTTGGCGGAAGATTGCCGCAAGCACGACCAGCCCCAGCCCCAGCGCACCCCAGGCGACCACAATCAAACTGCGGACCTTGGGCGTGGCCAATCCCCACGCCAGTACACCGGCCACCGCAGCGAGGATGAAGAGCCCTAGTAGGCCCAGAATCCGGTCGATCACCATCGAGGCGATCGCCTGCGTTTTCCTGATCTGCATCCTCGCCAAGTACGCCGCCTTGATGACGTCTCCCCCCACTGCGCCGGGGATCACCAAGTTGAACACGTAACCGATGAAACCCAGGAGAATCGAGGACCGGAGCGTGAACCTGGGCTCGATGACCCGGACCAGAATCGACCAGCGAACGAAGGTGATGAGCAAGCTGACCTGCGTGATCAAGAAGGCCAGACCGAGTAAACGCAGGTCAAGTCGCTGGCCCAAAACCTCGCGGATCGTGTCGCAATTCTGCCAAAGAACAAGCGACATCGAACCGACCGTCAATCCGGCGAGGAGGGTATGTACGATAAGGTCGATCCGGCCAGGCTGCAATGATCTCATTAGTATGATCCCACTTGCGCACCACGGTTGCTTTCCGGATCAGGCTCGGTTCCGTCAAGGCCCCTGTGGCGCTACGGTCACGAAGCCCGTACGACCCCGATTCGCCAGCCGCGTGGTGGCGCGAGGCCGGCCCGTTGAAAAGTACAGCGGAGATCACGATCAGAGTTCCCTGTCGAAGGGGATTCTCCCGGTTCGAGGAAAGCCGGCAGCAACGGGTGCGCGTCACCTCGCCACCGCTCTCGGAGAAGCCTAGTACGAATCACGCCTCCTCCGCCTTCCGATGCAAAATCGCATGAAGCCCGCCTGATCGACGGCGCAGGCAATGGGACAGGGTGAGAAGCCGGAAACTCGCCTTCGGGAGATCGAACCGGAGTCAAATTGTTCTATTGTGATAGGAAGGGGAGCGTGTACTTGTCACATTCCAGGAAATGACGCCGAATGGCTCGATGGTGGATCGCTCGAGCAGGTTTGTTTCTCACGGTGTTCGCAGTGGTTGCGCTGTCGGGTCCGGGGCGGATCGACATCGTCGACGGCCAAACCCGGTACGAGGTCGCTCGCAGCCTGGTGGAGCATGGCGACTCGATCATACGAGACCCAAACGTCTGGTTCGCCGTGTTTCCAGGCCGAGACGGCCTTCGTTACACCAAGTACCGCTTCCCGCAGTCGGCTGTTGGAGTAGCAGCCATCTTGGCGGCTGATTGGTCCGGTCCGGTGAATGAAGGACGTCGGCATTTTTTTTTCACGCTGACGAGCTCCGTCGCGAGCGCCACCCTGGCTCTCATCTACGCCTCGCTTTTTCGACGCCTGGGACACGGGCCGCGAGCTTCCCTGCTCTGGGCGGCGGGGGGTATTTTTTGCACTCCAAGCTGGTTCTATGGCACGAGCACGTTCGACGACATCCTGGGATCAGCGGCGGTGGTTCTCGCGGTGTCATCGGCTCTGGCGAGTCGGCAACGCCATCCCGGGGCGGAAGCGGTTCTCGCAGGGCTGGCATTGGGCTTGGCCTTCCATTGCAAGGAGCCCCTGGGCATTTTTGTCTTGCCGGTGCTGGCGGCGCTTCACAACCCCAAACTCGACTGGCGGTCACAGTGGGGCCGGCAGGCGATCGTCGTCTTGCTGCTCGCGGCAGCAGTGGCCGTGTACCTGGGGTACGACTGGTACAAGTTTCCTCCCGGGAGCACGGCCGGGCACGCCGAGCTCATGAAAAAGTACGCTCCCTTCTGGTCCGGCAGTCCGGAGGTCGCCCTGCTGGCGATGTCATTCAGCCTGGGTACGGGGGTGTTGTTCTACAACCCTGCAATCCTGATCTGTTGTTCCGGCCTCCGCGTCTGGTGGAGTGGCGAGAAACTGTTCTGTCTGTCGCTCTCGGCGGCGCTCGCGGTCTTCATCCTCTTCATTGCCTCGCTCACCTTTTTCAAGGGAGATCCCGCGTGGGGCCCGCGTTACTTGACCCCGATCTTCGCGGTCCTCTGGATCTTCGCGCCGGCCGGCTCGCGTCGCGTGCGCGGATGGGTCGTCGTCGCTGCGCTCGGGCTGGGTTTGGTGGTCCAACTGAGCGCGCTCTGCATCGATCCCCACCGTCTCTACATCGAACATGGCCTGCCGTCGGCGTTCTACGTTTCGGACCCTGGTCTGTACTTCCATCCTGCCATCTCCCACCTGATTAATCGCCCGCGCGAGATCGTCGAAGTTCTCTCAAGCCGGGGGGATCGAGCCAACCGCTACTCTCCCTCACCAGCACCCACCTTTGCTTTCCCGGTTATCGACTTCGTTGAGCGGGGACCGGCGGCGATTCGGAAGTACCATGTGCTGAATAGCTTCCGCCCCTGGTGGGCCAACATGGGCTATCTCGATCAGAGGATCAGGCCCGTCAACTTAACCAAGACCGTGCTCTTACTTGTTTTGATCTCCTTGATAGGGCTTGGACTCATGGTCCTTGGCCTCCGAGGGGATACCCACGGTCGTTTGCTGGAGAAACGGGTCCTCACGCGGAGAAGGTCGCCGAGGTCTCACGACGTTTTCAGGAGGTGAACCCTCATGGTGCGATGGTGGATGGCCCTCGCGGGGCTGTTTCTGTCGGTGTTTGCGGTAGTCGCCTTGTCGGGTCCGGGGCGGATCGACATTATCGACGGCAGGGTCCGCTATGAGGTCGCCCGTAGTTTTGTCGACCATGGAGACGTCGACATCAAGGATCGGAGAATTCGGAGCACGATTCTCCCAGGTCGCGGCGGCTGGCGATACAGTCAGTACCGGTTCCCCCAATCGGCCGCGGGCGTGGCCGCGATCCTGATCTCCGACGCATCCGGGCCGGTTTGCGAGGCCCGCCGGGTGTTCTTCTTTACGCTCACGAGCGCGGTCGCGAGTGCGGTGCTGGCTGCCCACCTATGCGGTACTCTTCCGCCGCCTGGGCATCGGACCGAAAGCCTCACTGCTCTGGGCGGCTGCGGGGATCTTCTGCACGCCCAACTGGTACTACGGAACCAGCACCTTCGACGACATCCTCGGCGCGGCCGCGGTGGTCCTGGCCGTGGCGATCGCCCTGGGGTGCCGGGAACGTCATCCCGGGGCCGGTGCAGTCGCCGCCGGCCTGGCGCTGGGCCTGGCGTTCAACTGCAAGCAGCCACTAGGCATCTTCATCCTGCCAGTGCTGGCGGCCCTCTACGACCCCGCTGCCGGCTGGCGCTCGCATTGGAAACGGCTGGCGACCGTCCGCGCCCTTCTGGCTGCCGGAGTGGCAGTGTACGAGGGTTATACATGGTACAAGTTCCCGCCCGGGTCGACCGTGGAACACGCTGGGCTACAGAAGGACCCCATCTGGTCGAGCGACCCGGTCATCGCCCTGGTGGCCCTCCTGATCAGTCCTGCCGCCGGGGTTTTCTTCTACAACCCTCCGCTCTTGCTCTGCGTGCGGGGCGTGCGGTCCTGGCATCGCTCCCAGAGGTTTTTCTGCTTGTCGCTCGGGGCGGCCATCGCGGTGTTCGTCCTTTTCATCTGCTCGCTCACCTTCTTCAAGGGCGACCCCGCGTGGGGCTCGCGCTACCTCACGCCGGTCTTCGCAGTTCTGTGGATCATGGCCCCCACGGGCTTCCTGCTCATGCGCCGGCGTGTGGCGGTCGCCCTGCTGGCAGTAGGACTGCTGGTGCAGGTTAGCGCGCTGGCCATCGACCCCTACCGGCTTTACCTCAAGAACGGATCGCTGATGCCACCCGAGCTCTACTTCCACCCGGCTATGTCCCATCTGATCAACCGCCCCGGCGAGATCGCGGAGGTCCTCTCGGCCGGTGGGAACAAATCCCTCTACTATGAGCGCCCTTATCGGACCACGTTCCCATTGATCATCGTGCTCGACTCGAGCGGCAAGGTCTGTTCAGGCGGTCGCGATTCTTACCAAATCGATTCGGACCGTCTAATCGATTCGCTCCGTCCCTGGTGGGCCAGCCTCCGCCGCGTTGACGCCCGCGCACGGCCCATCGACATCCCGAAGAGCGCAACTCTCCTCCTCCTGCTCGCCGTGGCGGGATCGATGCTTATGATCACTGGTGTGCGGGGCGGTCGGCCACTCGCGTCGGCCGGTTGAATTTGAGACTTATCTCGGATGTAACTCGGTTGCGCAGCTAAGCCCTGTCGGCACGGTCGTTGAGAGCGTTCGTTCGTCGTCACCCGTGAGTTTTGGCCGCCTCCTGCGAGAACCACGTTCTAGGGTTCTCTTGCAAACAAGAACTGGGTGAATTGCCAGATGTGTATCGAACAGGTACGGTTCAGTCCGAGGCCGATCATCCCTCCCCGGGTTGGTCATCAACGTCTCGAACGCGATAAGTGGGCAGGTCAGTCCGGGCGAGCCGACGCATACTGAACTCGGCCAGCGGGACTGGTGCCTCGGCCCGACATTCGACATCAGCCTCGTTCGCGGTCGCAAATGCAAAGTCGGGAGGCACCCGGATGAGAAAGGGGCGAGTGTCATGAGAGGACCTGCTGGCTTTCGGAATGCTCTGGGGGATCGCTCAATATCTGAGGCTCGGGCACACGTGTGGAGGCGTCTGATGGAGGAGTCTCCATTCCAGCCGGCCACGAATTGGCTGCGGGCGATCGAATTGCCCGAGCTGGCCGCCTCCTTGCCGACGCAGGGTCGCGGTCTTGACGTTGGATGCGGAGATGGGGCTTTGTCGATGATCTTGAGGGAACTGGTGGCCGGGCGATGGAGTCTCATTGGAATCGACCTCGACCCAACGGAAGCCTCTTTGGCAAAGGCCTTGGGAGTCTACGAATGGGTCGCCGTAGCCCGAGCAGACCAAATCCCGCTCCCTGATGCGAGCCTGGACTTCGCCTTCGCCAATAGCGTGCTGGAACACATACCGGACCTTCCGGCGGCTCTTGCCGAGCTCGCGCGCTGTCTGAAACCGTCCGGCCTCTTGTTGGCCACGGTCCCCTCTCCGCATTTCCACGAGTGCCTTCGGGGCCCGGGATGGACGCGGCGGATGACACGAGAGGAATATCTGAGGGAGGTCGATGATCGGCTCTACCATTTTCATTACTGGACGCCCGAGCATTGGGAGCGTGAACTGCGAGCAGTTGGTCTCGAGCCGGAGCCGATCTCCTGGTATTTCTCACGAGCCCAAGTTCAGACCTGGGAGGCCTGGAGTAACTGGACCGGAGGCCTGATGTACCGGCTCGGTCGGCGGCAATCCCGCCCCATTGAGATCCAGCGGGCCTTGGCCTTGCGGCGCCGCCTGCCAAGACTGCTGTGCCCCTTGGGCGCTCTGATTGCCCGACTGCTCGGACGAAGGGCATGGTGCCGGGACGACGATGCCTCGGACTTGAACGGTTGTCTTCTGGTCCGAGCGCGCAAGGCCTCTAGTCAAACCTAATGCTCATCCATCCAGCAGTCTCTAATACCAAAACAAGAGTGATGCGTCATTGATATAACTGTGTCAGCGGGTTTCATCACGTAAACTGCAGGAGAAAAAGACCTTATGGAACTCGGATATGCGCATAATTGAAAACGTTGTCGGAGTCCAGGTTCTTTGAATTCGGTTCCCCTGAAAAACACTAGACCAAGGGTACTGTTATATTTACGTCGTTTTTTCCATTATGCTTGTTTTGGGACTAGCGGAAGGTATCTCCTAGCGTCGAGGTTCGTCATCATGATGCTGAAAGTCGCCTCTGTCGGAGCAGGCTGGGTCACTTCCTCCAGGCACATACCGGCGCTGAAACGGAGCGGCCGCTGCGAGGTCGTCGGGATCATCGATAAGCACGCCGAGAGGGCAAGAGCGGTCGCGGAGCGGTTCTCACTACCACATTGGAGTGACGACCTCGACGGGGTCTGGATGGACGAAGTTCAAGCTTGCTCCGTGGGCGTTCCCCCGAGAGATCACTTCGAGGTAGCCGATGCTCTGCTCGATATGGGAAAGCATGTCCTGCTCGAGAAGCCGATGTGCTTGACCCTTACCGAGGGTGCGGCGTTGGCCGCCAAGGCACGATTGAAAGGGCTCACGCTTGCGATCGTCCACAATTTTCAATTCGCCCGCTCGGCGGTACGGGCTCGGTCGCTGCTGGCGTCCGGACGGTTCGGTAAAGTGACCGGTCTTCATGGATTCCAGCTGAGCAGCCCGCGTCGGCGCCTGCCTTGCTGGCACGATGAATTGCCGCTTGGATTGTTCTACGACGAATCCCCTCATCTCCTGTACCTTCTCAGAGCTTTTGGTCAGGGTGTCATGCGGCTGCGACATGCGAGCGCCGTGCCCTCCTCTTTTGGGAGATCCACTCCGGCGGTCGTTCAAGCGGAGTTCGCAGCGGGTGACATCCCAGCGACACTTTTCATGAACTTCGAGGCCCCGATCAGCGAGTGGCACCTGATGGTGTTCGCCGAGAGGGGGGCACTCGTTATTGACATCTTCCGAGATATTCTCGTCGTCGTGCCGTCCGATCGCCGCCATGAGGCGACAGACATCGTCCGATCATCATTCTCGATGCTCGCGGGACATTTGGCCGGGTTCGTGCGTTCGGGACTGCGCCACTGCACAGGCCGGCTTAACTACGGCAACGACGAAGTCGTTTCACGGTTCTGCAGAGGCGTTGAGGATGGGGAGCTCCCCGAGGGCATCGATTCGGACGCCGCTCTGGAAATCCTTGGACTCCAGTGGGCGATTCTTAATCACGTTCAATCGAGGTCACCGGGTGCTGATGCGCGTCCTGCTGGTTACTCATTATTATCCTGAGCACAGGGGCGGGATCGAGATCGTTGCGGGCGAACTGTCCGAACGATTCGCCTGTAGAGGCATCGATGTCGTCTGGGCCGCCAGCGGGACGGATGTCGGCCCTCCGGGCCAGGTGGTGGCTTCCCGGCTCCCGATTACGGCATGGAACTTCTCGGAGCGGTTGCTGGGTTTTCCCTATCCCCTCTGGGGGCCGTCAAGTTTGTTCCGCCTGTATCGTCAGGCCCGTCAATGCGACCTGGTGCATTTGCACGACAGCCTGTACATGGGCAATGTCGTCGCCTACCTCTTTGCCCGGTGGCTTCGCAAACCGGTGGTCGTCACCCAGCATGTTGGGATGGTGCCCTATTCCCGGTGGATTTTGCGCGGTCTGCTCGCCCTAGCGAACCGGACGCTCGCAAGCATGGTGCTCGGCGGATGCGATTGCCCGATCTTCATCAGCCCGAAAGTGCTAAGCTACTTCACCCGATTCGTTCGATTCCGGTGTCCCCCCCTGTTTATCCCCAACGGGGTCACAACCTCAATCTTCCGACCCATCAGCGGGGACGACCGACAACGCCTGCGAACTGAGCTGGGTTTACCCATCGACAAGCCAGTCTTGCTCTTCGTCGGGCGGTTTGTCGAGAAGAAGGGCCTGCCGATCCTGAGGATTCTTGCCGAGCATTTTCCTGAATGTGAATGGATTCTTATTGGTTGGGGGCCCATCGACCCAGCTTCCTGGGAATTGCCCAATGTGCGCTGCCTCGGCTCGATGGAACGCACCGAGATCACGCCCTACTACCAGGCGGCCGATCTGCTGATGCTTCCTTCAGTCGGGGAAGGGTTCCCGTTGGTCGTGCAGGAAGCCATGGCTTGCGGGACCCCTGCCCTGATCTCTAAGGATACCGCTAAAGGTATGCAGGGCCTTGAATCCGTCGCATTCGTCTCCGATCTTGCACCAGAGAGTCTCATCCCGCGCTTGCGCGAGATCTTGAACTCGACGGAGGATCTCCGGTCCAGGCGCCAGGAAGTGGCCGATTTCGCCCGCCGGCACTGGGACTGGGAGCTTTGTGTCGATCAATATCGGCAACTGTTCCTGGAACTGGCCAGATAACGATCTTACCAACCTGTCGATCAGGTCCCTTGTCTCTCCTGCAGGAATTGAAGGATTCCGAGCAAGAATGTCGCGGACCCGACCTCCAGGCCCAGGCTGAAAAGCGTGCCGGCGAAGATCCATTGGCCCGGCACGGGCACCTCACGGGTTTGCAGCCAGTGGAACACGACTGGGACTCCCAGGATCACGGCCAAGGCCATCAGAGAGGCCCCCGTGGTCAGGCCGCGCTCGACGGAGAAGAACGATGCCAGACGCTCTACTCGTGGGTTGCGGAAGACGGGATCAGCAAGGTGGGCGTAGTACTTGCCCAGGAAGCCGAAGACCACGAGATGAAATCCGCTGATTGCCACCAGCGATGCCGTGTACATGAAGTTCGGGCCAAGGTGATTGGTGTAAACCCCGAACCCCGCCAGCATCACGGCGGGGATCGCGGCCAGGCCGAGGAGGGTCAGAAACAATCCCGGTAGGATGAATAGGAAGGTCGGCGTGCAAAGAAGCATGAAACGCAGGTGACGCCACCCATCGTGAAAGCTCCGGAGGTGGGGGGGGCGATCACGGCCATCGGGGTGAAGCACAATTGGAACTTCGGTGATCTTCTGCCCGCTCAAGCTCGCCTTGACCACCATCTCGCTGGCAAATTCCATCCCTGGTGAAGCCAGGCCCAGCTTCGCGTAAGAATCCTTGCGGAAGGCCCGCAGACCGCAATGCGCATCGCCGATTGGCGTCCGGAAGAAAAGGTTGAGAATCGCCGTCAGGACCGGGTTGCCCACGTAGCGATGCAGCCAAGGCATCGCCCCAGGGAGAATGCCGCCCCGGAACCGATTGCCCATGACCAGGTCATAGCCCGCCCTCAACTGCTCGACAAACGGCTCCAGCGCTGTGAAGTCGTACGAATCGTCCGAGTCGCCCATCACGATATAGCGCCCTCGGGCGGCCTGAATTCCCGCCCGCAAAGCATGGCCGTAACCCTTCCGAGCGACATCGATGACCCGGGCGCCATGCTCTCGAGCGATCTCCTGTGAGCCGTCGCTGCTCCCATTGTCGGCGACGACCACCTCCCCGTTCACGTCCAGTTGCTGCAACGCCCCGAGCGCCTTGTCCACACACCGACCGACCGTCCGCGCCTCGTTCAAACAGGGCATGATCACGGAGATCTCGAACTCCGAGGCCGCCGGCTCCGGAGGACTCTCGACTCGAGCGACCACGGTCATGCTCATGGAGCCGTCTCCCAGGTGTGTAGTCAATTTCCACCGGACATCAGGTTCTCGAAGACACCTCAATTCAGTTATAGGACACGAATGGCGCAGTCATCAGATCGCGGCGCCGAACCGACCCAATTCCGAGGCTGGCGCGCAGGGCCACGGCGTCCGCAGTGAACGACCCGACCGAGAGAACGTGCACAGGGCTGGACCGGGCGATAGAATCGGATGAACATCCTGTGAATGAGCCCGGCCTCGTGCGAGCACCCCATGAACCCTTCCGCCAAGCCACTCATCGACTCGTACGGCAGGGTGCACAACAACCTGCGGATCAGCGTCACGGACCGCTGCAATATCCGCTGCGTGTATTGCATGCCCGAAAACCCCGAGTTTCTACCACGGAATCAGCTCCTGAGCTTCGAGGAGATCGAGCGGTTCGTGCGGATCGTGGTGCCGCTGGGAATCGACAAGATCCGCCTGACGGGAGGTGAGCCGCTGGTCAGGCGCGAGCTGCCCGTGCTGGTCGCAAAACTCGCCGCGATTCCGGGCATCAAGGACATCGCACTGACAACCAACGGAATCCTTCTGGCTCCGCTTGCGCAGGCGCTCTGGAATGCCGGCCTGAGGCGGATCAATGTCAGCCTCGACACCATGGACCCGGATCGATTCCAGCACCTGACCAGGCGACCCGGCTTCGAGCAGGTGATCGAGGGAATTCTCGCGGCCAAGGCGGCCGGTTTCGATCCGGTCAAGGTCAACGCGGTGACGATGAAGGGGTGCACCGAAGAGGACATTGTTCCGCTCGCCCGGTTCGCCCGGGAGCACGGGCTGGAAGTGCGGTTCATCGAGTACATGCCGCTGGATGGAGGTTTGTGGGAACGTGAGAAGGTCCTCTTCGCCGCCGAGATCCTGGAACGGCTGACGCAGGAGATCGGACCGCTGGTTCCATCCCCGGACCAGGACCCGCGCGCCCCGGCCATTGATTATGACTATGTCGACGGCGGCGGACGCACCGGCATGATCGCCTCGGTCAGCCGCCCCTTCTGCATGAGCTGCAACCGGGTCCGCCTGACCTCCGACGGCAAGCTGCGCAACTGCCTGTTCTCCCTCGAGGAGACCGACATCCGCGGCTTGCTGCGCGGCGGCGCCGGCGACGAAGAGATCGTCCGCGCCATCCGTGAATCCGTCGCCTCCAAGTGGGAAGGGCACGAGATCAACACCGCCCGATTCATCCAGCCCGAGCGACTGATGCATTCGATCGGGGGGTAGGGCGTCTCGGTTTGGTCGCCGCCGAAGACCACGCGATCGGGGCCAAATTCCGCCAGGACATGGTTGTCGTCATCAGCCGGCCGTTCGCGCGGTGAAATCCAGCCGGCGGACCTGGTAGCGGCGGACCTTGGCCGCGTCGATCTGGAAGCCCAGGCCCGGCCGCGTGGGAACGGCGAACAGACCCGGTGCGGAGAGCTCCAGCGGGGGGACCACGTAATCGTCCACGAACCACCGCGCGGCGGGCTCGATGTCGGTGGGGTACTTGCAGTTGGCCAGCGTGGCCAGGTGAATGCCGTGGGCCTGACCCAAACCGAGTTCGGGCATGGAGCCAACCCAGCAGGCGATGCCTTGCTGGTAGCAAAGGTCGTGGATGGCCCGGGCCGGACCCAGCCCGCCCACGCGCTGAATCTTGAGGTTGACGATCCGACAGGCTTTTCTCCGGATGGCCTCGGCGGTCAGTTCAAGGGTCTCGGCAGTTTCGTCGAGGCAGACCGGGGTGCTGACCGCTTCCTGGAGCCGGGCCAGTCCGTCCAGGTCCGCTGCTTTCATGGGCTGCTCGAGCATGAGCAAGTCGAACTCATCCAGTTCGCGGAACACGTCGATGTCGGCGGCCGTGTAGGCTCCGTTGCCGTCAACCATCAGGGGAATCTCGCCGAAGTGCTGGCGGACCGCGCGGACAAGCTCGACATCGCTTCCGGGCTTGATCTTGATCTTCACCCGGCGATACCCTTCGGCCAGATGGGTCTCGATGGTCTTGAGTAATTCAACGATCGAAGCGCAGAGCCCGACGGCAAGCCCCGACTCGACTCCCAGGCTGATCTGCTCATCGATCGCCCCCAACATCTGGGCGATGGTCGCATGGTGGGCCTGTCCCAGCAAGTCCCACAAGGCGTTCTCGGCGCCGGCCGCGGCGAATCGGCTGCCGGTCCAGGTCGAGGCCAGCGCTGCGATTTCGGCGGTAGAGTTGACTGTCCGGCCGATCAGGCTGGGAGCGATCGTATTCCGCAGGTCGTCCCAGCAGCCGTCAGGAGTATCGGTCGAATAGCCGAAGCTGGAAGCCATGGGCGAACTCTCGCCGTGGCCGATGCCCGTCGCTGTTTCCACCGCCACAAGGATCGCATCCTTGATCGCGACTTCTCCGCCGGAGATGCGAAACGATTCCTTCAGAGGGATCTGCAGATGGGTCAACACGACCCTTTCGATCGGACTCGTCGCTGTCATCATGCTGGCCTCGCTTCCCGCAATCCTCCAGAATTCCGATTGTCTGATGATGCCGTCAGCGCCTCGAGAGGAATTGCTCGCACGAGGGGAAGAACGGTCTCCGGTACATCGATCGAGCCCGCTTCAGGCCCATCCCAGGGGCCCGTGCCGGCGTGGCTGGCAACATTCCTCACCATATCACACAACCCCAGGAATTTCAGCAGGTTGGAACCAGGCGAAGATTGCCGCGGCCGGCCCAGGTTGATAAACTGCCTGTGGGTTTCGCGGCAAATGCGCGCGGTTCGTCGCTCAGAGGAAGATGCCATGACGCCCCCCCGCTCCGACTCCCCTTGGTACCGCGATGGCCTGGCGTTTTCCTGCACTCGGTGCGGGGCCTGCTGCACGAGTGCACCTGGTTATGTTTGGGTCACACACAAGGAAATCAAGGCTCTGGCTGAGTTTCGAGGAGAAACGATGGACCAGTTCTCATCGAAGTTCGTCCGCCGGGTGGGAGACCACCATAGCCTGACCGAACGGAAAGGCGGGGATTGCATCTTCTGGGACGCCCAGGCGGGGTGCACGGTGTATCTTGCGCGTCCCGTCCAGTGCCGGACCTGGCCCTTCTGGCCCGAGAATGTCGAGACACCAAAGGACTGGGAAGGAATCACCCGGATCTGTCCAGGCTCTGGCAAGGGTCGCCTCTACGGCGTTGACGAGATCCTGGAATCGATAGAGAAAGTGCGCAAATGATCGCTCCAATGGAAGCGGGACCGCCGCTGTCGCCCGACGCGCTCGCCGAGATCCGCGACAAGCTGACGGCCTTGTACCGAGAGCTCGACGACGCGGTGGCCATGATGGGCCCGGTCTGCCAGTTGAGCGGACGGTGCTGCCGGTTCAAGGACTATGGACATACTCTCTTCCTGTCAGCTCCCGAAGCCCAGTTGCTGGTTGCCGACGCGCCCCAGCCTCCTGGGCAGCTTGACAACGGTGAATCGTGCCCCTGGCAGGATGCCCGCGGGCGCTGCACGGCCCGAGATGCGCGGCCCCTGGGCTGCCGCGTCTTCTGCTGCGATCCGTCCTTCGAGTCGCTTGCGCCCGAGCTGTCCGAGACCTTCCTGGCGCGGCTCAAGCAACTGGCCAGCAGGCACGACCGGCTCTGGAACTATGCACCGCTCCACCAGCATCTGAGGCAGGCCCAGGTCGAGGGCCGACTCAAGATCGCGTCGGCTGGCTCCGACATCCAGCCCGGGGGACCCTTGATCGCGAGCTCCGACCTCTGGACGAGCACTGCCGCCGCGGTAGAAAGGCCGGGCGAACGAACCCCGGTCCGATGATGACAGATCGGCCGCAACCCCGCTCAAGCCTCTTGAAATCGACCCCAAGAGTGACCAGCGGAGTGTTTTTTCTTGACATTAACCCAAGCAGCAAATACATTTGAGCCACTCGCCGCGCGCCATGGGCTTGACCACGCCTTCGTGGAGATTGCCAACGTGACCAAGAAAGAAATCGTCAAGAAGATCTCGGAAGATATCGGTCTGACCCAGCTCAAGACCAAGGACATTGTGCAACGGACGCTCGACGCCATCATCCAGACGCTCGTGTCGGAAGGCCGAATCGAGTTGCGGAACTTTGGTGTCTTCGAAGTCAAGAGGCGTGCCCCGCGCAAGGCGCGCAATCCGCGCACTGGAGACAAGGTTTACGTTCCGTCGAAGAACGTGGTGACCTTCAAACCAGGTAAGGAGATGGAAGAACTGGTACGAAAGATGAATCCGAAAAATCTTCCGCTATTGGAAGAGGGCTCAGATGCCGATGAAGAAAACAACGGACCCGTTGAGCCCGTCGCCGAGCCACACGCCCAGACGTCCGCCGAGTAAATAGCCGAGCCGCCGCAGGATCAATCGCGGCGTCTCCCGGCGGCGTGCTCGGCGGGCCGGAGCGAGGCGATCTGGTGCCGTACCGCAACGCATCGGAACCCCGAGTGCACGTGCGTGAGGCCAGCATGCAAATCATGCTGGATAAGGACTTCGGCTCAAACCGAGGGGGAGGCCTCGGTAGCGGGTCCCCCGGATCGGACCCGCTCAAGGAGTGAGCGGACAGACTGGTCCGAGCGATATCGAAGGCGGGAGGAGCCCGAAATGCGGAAACTTCTGGCGGCCCTGGCAATCATGGTCGCTTCCCTCGCGTTGTTCGAGGGCTGTGCGCCCATCCCTCTGCCGCACTATGCGGCCTACAAGCCCAGGCGAGTTGAAGAATTGCTCGTCGACTCGGAAAACCTCCGGCAAGCCGGCGACGATTGGGAGCGATTCTGGCTTCTCGATACGCCTTCCCACTTGACGCCATTCCGCACCAATGGCGCCCTTGGGCCCTGATCTGAGGCAGGCCTCATCGGCCTCGCCATCTCGCAACGTCGGTCCGCGACTGGCAATCCATCGCCGGATCGACCCGATGCGAAGAACTTGCTCACGAATACCGCCCGGCCGGGCGAACGATTCGCCACGCCGGCCTTTGCCTTTCTGCGACCCTGCTCGCTCTCAAGGGCTCAGGTGGTCCTGAAAGAAGTCCTCGATCAGCGTCACATAACCCTGGGGATCTGTCTGATAAGCCTGAACATGGTCCACTCCGGGCAACATCAACGTCAGACACGAAGAACCCGCGGCATTGGCAAGCTGGTACGCCTGGCTCACGGGGACGATCGAGTCGGACTCGCCGTGGATCAGCAAAAGCGGCCGATTTCCCCAGGAGCGGGCCGCCTGGATGGGAACAAGGTCGTCCGTGCGAACGCCGTAGACCCATCGGGCCGCGGTCAGGATGCCGGGGTTAAACCAGCCCGGCAGGTGACTGTGCTTGCTCAGTTGCTTCTTCAGCAACTCTGGCAAGTTCCCGTAGGGGCTGTCCATCACAACGACCTGGATGTCAGGATTCTGAGCCGCCTCCAGGAGCAAGGTCGATGCCCCCATGGAATAGCCCAGCCAGCCGATGCGGTCCTGCGTGAACCCCTCCGCCCGGGCCCAGCTCATCACTGCCCGGATATCGGCGCGTTCCCTACGGCCAAGAGTCAGCCGCGACGGATCGCTCTGGCCGTGCCCGCGCAGGTCAAACAGCAAGACGTCATAATCGCCATGGTGCAGGTCGCGGCCAAGCGCCGCCATCTCGAGCCAGGAACTCCACATCCCGTGGACCAGCACGATCAATCGCCGCCGCTCTGGAGTGGGAAGATACCACCCCCTCAGGGTCACGCCGTCGCTGGTCCGTACCGACCACGCCTGAGCGTCGGAGCTTAGCCGCCGGGGATCGATCGTGAGCGGGTAGTTGGTGGGGCGAGTCAGTCGCTCCGCGGTGAACAGCGAGACCCCCACATATCCAGCTCCCAGCAACAGACAGACGCAGACTGGCGTCCCCAGGACAAACCGCCTGAGACCAGCTCGAGAGCTCATGCGACCCTCCATGATTGGAATTTTATCGATTGTGATCCTCCTGGCCGTCATCACTGAACCTGGAGTAGCCTATTCTAGCGGATCTGGCAAGCTGACGGAGACCAGGCTCCAGACGCGTCGACACAGGCCGCGTCCTGCGCCGGCCGAGGTTCTGATGTCGGGCCCCGGCAGCGCGGCGACAGAATCGTCCGGACGCCGGCGGCTGCACGACGGACCGAACTCTCCCGACAACGCGCAACGGGGCCGACGCCCCCATGGCAAGGCCGTTTTTCTCAAGCGCGCGGACCCTCCCGTCCGATGTCGATTGAGTGGACATGATGTCCATCAATCCCCGCCGATCGGGAGGAAAATGGGTGATGACGCTGCTCTATTCTGAACTCATCCATCCGACCGCCGTGATCGACACCGAAGCAGTAATCGCACCAGACGTGCAGATTGGTCCCTATGCAATCATCGACGGTCCGGTGCAGATCGGCCCGGGTTGCGTGATCGAAGCCCACGCGTGCTTGAGCGGTCCGCTCGTCATGGGGCGCAACAACTTCATCGGCCACGGGGCAGTGCTGGGCAAAGTCCCGCAGCATCGCGGTTACCGAGGCGAGCCCACAGCGGTTCAGATCGGCGCCAGCAATGTCTTCCGCGAGTTTGTGACCGTTCATCGCGGAACCGTGCAGGGCAGCGGAGTGACCACGGTCGGTGACCGGAACATGTTCATGGTCGGTTGTCACGTCGGCCACGACGTCCGCATCGGCAATGGCTGCACGGTGGTCAATAACGCACTGCTTGGCGGTCATGTGATACTCGAGGACGACTGCATCCTCTCCGGCCATACGGCGGTTCAGCAGAAAGTCAGAATTGGCCGTCTGGCCATGCTCGGAGGCACTGGCGGCACCAGCAAGGACGTTCCGCCATTCATTCTTCAGCAAGGCTACAATTGCGTGACCGGGCTGAACATCATCGGCATCCGCCGCGCCGGTTTCTCAGCCCAATCCATCGACGCGCTGCGTCAGGTCTTCCGGATCCTCTATCGCGAGGGCCGACCCCTCCCGGCCGCGCTCGAACAGATCGAGGCCGATTTTGGCCACGTTGCGGAGGTCGTCGAGTTCGTCACCTTCATCCGCATGTCGAGGACGGGGATCAACCCCGCACGTTCGCTGGATCGTCAACACTTCGACATTCACTGATAACCGGGACGTGCTCGTGGAGATCCGCTTGCCCCCGGCCGATCAGGGCGAAGTGGTCCGTTTCGCAATGAATTGTAGGGTGGAGTCGAGCGCAGCGGAGCCCACCCCATGACACCGAACCGTACAGCCAATTGTGCAACAAGACCACTAAGTGCCTGCCTGGTCGTCGCGTCGGGCTGGTTTCGACGACGGTGGACGGGAAGCTGCTTTTTCGATCTCCCGCCGCACGCGAGCGTATTCGTCGTCATCCAGCTCGCCCTCGGATCGAGCTTGCTCGAAGGAGGCCAGCAGCTCTTCGGGCGTCGCCGGCTCGATTTCCTCGTTGACTTCATGCCAGACCCGGTAGGCCATGACGCCCGCAATCGCCAGGGCGACCAGCACCACGATCAGACCGATGTTGTACCACGCAGCAGGTGAGACGGCGGCAAGCAGGACCGCCCCCTCGAGGCCGAAGACGCTCATCAGGCTCGCCCTCAAAATCCAGGCCATGGAGTTTCGGATGCCGTTCCCAGCCGGCCAGCGAGCCGGCCTGACGGCATCGCTTCGGTTCGGGCTTGCAATACCACACGGCTGCTGGCAACCCTTCCGCTTTGCTTCGCGAGATCTCTTGATTATAATGGATAAACCGTTCGAGTGGCGTTCTCGAGAAAGCCACTTCGTGGTTTCTGCTCGTGTCGTGGAGCGTCACGATCCGAATTCTCGTGTCAGGGAAAGGACTTCCGTTCTACATTCGAGGAAGGTTGGACCCCATGACTAGGCCAATGTTCCGCTCGACCGCGTTGCTCTTCCTGAGCTGTCTGGGAGTGGCTCTGGCACCCGCCTTGGCTCGGGCCCAGGCAACGCTACCTGGCGCGGGATTGGGTAACATCGCCAGCGATCCGTTCACATTCTACTACGCCTATTACCTTCCCAACCAGCAGTTGCAGTCCATGAGGCCCACGCCGATGGACACGATCAACCAGGCCGTGATTGACCGCCAGTATTATGCACAAACCCAGAAGCAGTCACTCTACAACCCGATCTCGCCTTATGCCGAAGACTATGATCCGCTTCGACCCTACTCTCGGCAGCAGGGGAACGAACGCATCGCCCGGCCGTATCGCTTCGTTCAGAATTCCTCCAACAGCAATGGCTCAGGTCCAGCACTTTATTACAACCGCGCCGCTCAGTATTTCTCCGGTCTGAGAACAGGCCGTGGGCCCAATGCGAACGTCGCCGTCACTAAACGCGGAGGCGGCCGGTATGGCGGAATGGGTGGTGGGGGCGGAATGGGTGGCGGCATGGGCGGCATGCCGGGCATGGGCGGAATGGGTTGACCGTTAGCCATGTCCACGGTGGGCATCATCGCAACCAGTGCAATTCTCGAACCATCGTAATGCCCTGCGACGGTGGTTCGAGAACACTCTCCTGGGGCCTGCATGCCCCATCGGCAAGGAGAGGTGACGAAGGGAAGATCGGTATGGCGGTTGGGCCCGAGCAGCGCTTGAATCCCGAGGAGCGTGCCAATCTGGCGGCCTACATTGACGGCGAGCTGACCGAGAACGAATCACGAGCGATCGCCACCAAGCTGAGCTTGAGCCCCATCGCCCGACGCGAAGTGGAATCTTTGAAGAAGACCTGGGAACTGCTCGAGTTCCTTCCTCGGCCCAAGGCATCACTGGTGTTCTCTGAGCGGACCCTGATCTCGGTCCGTTCGCTGGAATCGCGAGCGGGCTCCTGGGACCAGACCGCCGGCGCCTGGCTCGCCCAGGCTGCGAAACTGGCTGTCTGCCTGGTCGTGGCAGTGGCGGCGCTCACACTTGGTTTCACGCTCACCCGCTGGGCCTGGCCCGACCCGGTGGCCCGTCTGGTCCGCGACCTCTCGCTCGCCGAGCACCTGGACGAATATAAGGAGGTCGGCTCGTTCGAGTTCCTGGAGGAACTGGCAAAATCGAAGGAGTTTGGTGGTCCCAGCTCCAGCCATTGAGGCCGCGCCGTGTCTCCATTCCTGCGATCGTTTCTGGCCCGGGCATTGGCCATCCTGGTTGTCCCAGCGGTAGCGGCGCTATCGATCGGGGCAGGCGATGTGCCCGGTGACGCGCGGGCCAGGCTGCAGAACATGTCCCCACAGCAGCGCACCGAACTGGCCGAGGCTCTCAAGCAATTCGATCTCCAGTTGACCCCAGACCAGCAAAAGTCCATCCGCGAGATCGATCAGCAGCTCAGCAACCTTGCCGCCGAAGATAAGGTTCATTACCTGGCCGCCCTGCGGCGCTATCACAACTGGCTGGACTCACTCCCGGAGACCGTGAGGGACAACCTGCAGGCCAAACCACCGGGGGAGCGGATGGCCCAGATCAAAACGCTGATCTCCAGGTATCCCCTCGCCAGGGAGAGCAGTCCCTACTGGATGCAGTTCGCCGAGGTGGCGGGAAGTACTCCCTTCGAGCTGGCGACCACCTTCAAGATCTGGGAGGAGCTGACACCCCAGCAGCGGCGGGAGATCGAAAGCTTACCCGCAGGCCCCCAGTGCAGGTCGAGGCTCGTCGATTACGGTCGCGAACTCAAGTTGTACAGGGAGATCCGGCCGCACGATTTCCGGGTCGACGACTGGATTCCCAAGGTCGAGGCCAAGATCGCCGACATTAGTGCCTACGATCCCGAGCTCAAGAACGCCATCGCCAAGGCAGAAAAGAACGCCATCGCCAAGGCAGAACTTGCATCCAAGCGCAAGAATGAGGGCAAGGAGCAAGCCTGGCGGACCATTTCGCCACTCATGCGCCGGCTGGCAATCAACTTGTACTTTCTGGAACAGCCGACGCCGCGCCCGGTGGATCCGCAGCGCCTCGCCCAGTTCCTCGCGGCGATGCCGCCGTGGGTCCGCACCTCCTTCGATTCCTACACTGCTGACGAGGCCAGGCGCCGCTTGACTCTGGTCTACCGGCTGCTCTTCCCCAAGGACGAGTTCAAGCCCGCGCGGCCTGGAACGTCGGAGTCGACCGGCCCGGCTGCCTCCAAAGGCAGCCCCACCCCCCCGCCGCCCGTACCGGCTGCACCAAAAAAAGAGTCGACCACCCCGAAGGCGCCTTCGGCGCCCGCTTCATCACCTTTCTGATCGGCCCGAAATTGCCTTGAGGATTCCCCCGGCGTGAGCACTTCCGACGTTGCCTGGATGAATCTGGCCCTGGCCGAGGCGGCACGAGGAAGAGGGGCCGTCGAGCCCAATCCCATGGTTGGTGCGGTCCTGGTCCGTGAGGGTCAGGTCGTCGGTCTGGGCCATCATGCCCGCTTCGGAGACCCGCACGCCGAGGTCATGGCCCTTCGCAATGCCGCGGAGGCCGCCCGGGGTGCAACCCTCTACGTGACGCTCGAACCGTGCTGCCACCACGGCAAGACGCCTCCCTGCACCGCCGCGATCCTCCAGGCCGGGGTTGCGAAAGTCGTCGCCGCAATCCGTGATCCTTTTCCCCGCGTGGACGGCGGCGGCATGGCGGCCCTCCGTTCGGCCGGGGTTCCGGTCGATCTCGGGCTCCAGGCTGGCGCGGCGGCCAAGCTCAATGCGCCTTACCTGAAACGCGTTGCCACCGGCCTCCCCTATATCACGGCCAAGTGGGCGATGACCCTTGACGGCAAGACCGCTGTCGCCGCGGGCGACAGCCAGTGGATCTCCTCGCGCGGTTCCCGCTCTCTCGTCCACCAGCTCAGGGGCCGGATGGACGCGATCCTGGTGGGGATCGGAACAGTGCTTGCCGACGATCCCCAGCTCACCGCGCGGCCAGCAGGCCCCCGAACCGCGGCCCGCATGGTTCTCGACAGCAAGGCGCTGCTGCCTTTGAATAGCCGGCTGGTGCAAACCGCTCATGAGGTCCCCGTCCTCGTCGCCGTCTCGCAGCAAGCCCCGGCCGATCGCCGCCAAGCCCTCGAGGAACGGGGCTGCGAGGTCGTCGTCTTTTCTGGCGAGACCCGCGTGCCAATCATGGCGCTCCTGGCCGAACTCGGTCAGCGCGCCATGACCAACCTCCTGGTCGAAGGAGGGGGAAAGGTTCTTGGCTCGTTCCTCGAGGAAGGCCAGGTCGATGAGGTCGAGGCCTACATCGCTCCGATCCTCGAAGGTGGGGATCATCCGCACACCCCGGCCCGTGGCCGGGGAGTTCTCCGCATGGGCGACGCCGCCCGACTCCAAAATGTAGCGTACAGCGAGGTCGACGGAGACATGCGAGTCCGCGGCATCGTTGCCCAGCCGTGGCGATCGATTCTGAGCGAGCTGGGCCGGGCCCACGCCCCGTAGGGGTGGGGTGGGTCGGCGCTGATCTCCCTTGACCGCGCTGGCGTTCCGGAATTAGATTAACTCAAGTGATGGCATGGATTTCGCACTGAAGTGATGTATCACCAGGAGACTTCCCTCGTGAAGGAGCTGCGAGACGCGCTCGAGGGAGTGAAGCTGGCGCCCAAGGCGGTCGTGGGTCGTGTGAGTCTTTACCTTCGCCAGCTCGAGTCGTTCCAGCGCCAGGGGTATTCGACCGTCTCGAGCAACCAGCTCGGTGAACCGCTGTCGATCAAGAATGCCCAGGTTCGCAAGGATCTGGCGTTCTTCGGGCAATTCGGCCATCCCGGCATCGGCTATCTCATCGACGAGTTGATCTCCGCCCTGCGCCAGATCCTGGGGATCGATCGCGATTGGCCCATCGTGCTGGTCGGGCTGGGCAACCTCGGCCGTGCGCTGCTGAAGTATCGTGGTTTCCGCTCGCGCCGATTTCACATCGTGGCGGTCTTTGACAACGATCCCCGCAAGATTGGCCAGTCGCAAGAGGGGCTCAAGGTCGAGCCGATCGATGCCATGCGCAAGGCCGTGGCCGCGCACAAGATCAGTCTGGGCCTCTTGTGCGTGCCCGCCGAGGCGGCTCAGCGGGTGGCCGATCAGATGATTGCCAGCGGGATCACGGGAATCTTGAACTTCGCTCCGGCACCCCTCACGGTTCCCCCCGGCATCAATGTCGTGGCCGTGGATCTGAGCGTTCAGCTCGAGAACCTTGCGTACAAGGTCCAGAAGACCCAAACCGGCGTTTCCTGCGCCGGGTAGTCTTCCCGCTCGCACATCGGGTCGCTAAACTACAAACACGATTACCCGGTGGTGAAACGGTATCACAACAGGTTTTGGTCCTGTTTTTCCAGGTTCGAATCCTGGCCGGGTAGCTCTTCTCCAGTGGTTTGCGGGACCGCTCGAGCGACTCCACCTCGGACTGGTCATCCGCCATCGACCCGCCGCCCGCCCCCGGTCTCCGCCATCCGCCATCCGCCACTGGCGGCACCTGGCGGACACGCGTTGTCCAGTTTCCAGGTCCGCCCATCCCATTCCGCGCCGGTCTGGGCTGCCTGATCCTGACTGGGCCGAGCTTGTCTGCCTGCCAGCTTCCGGCATGGCCAGCCCTTCGATGTCCCGCCCTCGATCCCCCGGAATTGGGTTCGTTTTGCATAAAGAAGGCCGAATGTATTGTACGTTAATCCTCTGAAGGCAAAAGGTTTGTGGCCGATTTCCATTGGCTTCATTTTGCACTTTCTTGACGACCGCCTGGCCCGAGCCGCGTGCTGTTCGGTCATTGCGGGGTGAACCTGGCAGCGCTGCGAGTCGTCAAGCTTTCCCCAGCCCTTCTTATCGGGCTTTTCCGCAAGACTTGCACGATCCGTAGATCAGGCGGTTTGGTTTCCGCGTGTAAGAACACACGCCTCGCAACGCCTTTCGGCCTGGGCGACGCGCGGGTCGCTTCTCACAGCGAATTGTCAAAGACCCTCCGCACCATCCTGTCATACTGAGTCTACGACAGGATGAAGCTGAAGAGACCACCCACTTTCTGGCAGCCGGGAGACATCGGGCCGAGCGGAATATACCTCCCACTTTCTGGCACCAAGGGCGTAGGTCGTGGTTCGGTATGTGGGTGGCCCCTTCCGCCAATTCGTCGCCATCGAAATAAGAATCGGACCGATTGGTGTTTGCGGTCAAACTGGCGGGCACATACGATTGATGTCTTAGATGCATCGCTCACGGCGGGCGACGCATCCGAGTCATGACGGCCCTGTCATTCGGGATTCCGGGCGATGGGGCTTTCTGTTCCATCGTCTTCACTCGGCAGTAGGAGTTCGGCGCAGGGAGTCTACTTCAGCCCGCTCCGAAGTCGAAGGACTCGCCAATGGACACACCAGCAGCGGAACCCAGCTCCTACGGCACCTTTGACACACTCTGCGGACTGGTCTTTGGCACGCCTGGGCCAGGAGCCAAATCATCCCCCCTCGGCTCGGGATCAAGTAAATGGCCCCGTATTCTCGGCAGAGGCAAGAATCATTGAGGGAAGCCCGGCCGCGTGGCCGGTTCGCGCAAGGGTGCGCACACGAAGGGACCAAGGACAATGCTCACGCTCATTGCAGCGGTTGCAGCCGTCTTCATGCTCGCTTTGTCTGGTGCCTTCGAACCCAAAACCAAATTAGTGGTTTTGCGACGCGGATTGCCTCACTGCCCCAGATGCGGCCAACAGGTATCACTCAAAGCCGCTAGACCCAGATGCAGAGCCTGTGGCCATGATCTCACGGCACCTAAGGCGAAGAAAAGCGCTGGGCGGAATTTGTTGGTGGCAGCGCTCGCAATAATCGTCCTACTGCTCGTGATGACTTCGTTCTTATCACAGCATCCTGATGGAATATTACCGCCGTCAAGTTCACCAGGCCGATCCCTCGCACCTATCGCCTACACCTCCATCCAACCGACCGTAGTCGATCAGACATTGGGCGACGATCCAGTGATCCATCAGACGTTCGACGAAGATCCAGGAGTCCAAAGAGCCAAGCGCGAGTTGGAGCACTGGAAGAAGTCAGGCAATCCAGACCATATTCGGTCTGCTCAGCGAACACTGGACATGGCCATAGCTCATGCCCGATCCATCACGGCATCCAGCAGCCGACCACGCTCGCGATGATCAAAAGGAAGCCAGCCGATTCACGGCCAGTCTGGTCAAGGGCCAGCGGGTCCGGCTGGAGATCCAGACCAGCCCGACCAGCCGGGACAAGTACGGCAGGCTTCTGGCCTATGTCTTCCGTCAGAGCGACAACCTGCTGGTCAACAAGGAAATCATCCGGCAAGGCTATGGGCACGCCTACACGAAGTATCCCTTCGACCCGGACAGGATGGACGAATTCAGAGCAGCGGAACGATCAGCCAGGGAACAGAAACGCGGCCTCTGGGCATCCGGTGACCACTAGCCAGCGCCGACGATCTCCTCCACCCCCCCAAAAAGGGGCCTCATGAGGATGTAAGTGGTTGATCTCTGGGCGGGGTGGTTTTATCCTCAGGAGGGGGAGCGAACCCATCCGCGAGTTCCTGCGATCCCTTGCTGAGGTGTTCTTCAATCGCTGCGCCCTAGAGTTATCAGGGCTTTCGGCCAGGCACTCTATGCAGGGGTTGCCGCGGAAAGGTGGATGCTACGATGGCCGAGGTGTCAGTGTTCTACTTCCGAGCGCCGCGCTCGGAGATGCCCCCGCCCCAAGCCGTGGCGGCGGTGGCCAAGGTCGTGTTGGGGGAGTCGGAAGAGACGCTGAAGCGGCTCGCGGCCGAGCTGGCAGAGGCCAAAGGTTATTTGTCTGACGCTGGCCAAAGGGCGATCTTGTTGCGCGAGTTGGGCGACGAGACGAGGGCTTCCAAGTTTGAGACCTTGCTGAGCACGGGGGACGCATTCGCTCAGGACCGCGGGGGGATCGACGGTCTACTCTCGTTTTTGGAGAAGTGGCAGGCCGGCGCCGAGAATCAAAAACAACCGATTCTGTCACCCGATGAACTTTCTGACCTCAAGCGCCTACTTCCACTTATTATCAGGCCTTACCCAGCTCGCCAACGACAGGCGAAGGCGGAACGGCTTGCTGTTGCGACAAGTATGCGCGTTGAGGCGGTCGATTTGGTCTGCGACATCCGACCCGTGTTCGACGACAGCCGAACCAACGTTGAAGGGGTCATACCCTTCACGACTCTCAAAGTCGTTGCCACTGGGGTTGATCAGTTCCCGATTTCCTTTGAAGCGGTCTTGTCAGCCAGCGACGTACTGGCCCTATTGAAGAAAGCGGAACTTGCGGTCGCGAAGCTGAACGCACTCGGCCGCTTGGCAGAACGCACAAACCTCCCAGTGCCATCCGTCGATCTGACTGAAACTAAAGAGTGACCATGCCCTATTCAGAGCTCGACATCGCTAGCTTTCTCGGAGCAGTCGAGGAGGGTCGCGAGGTAGCCTCCAAACGCCAGGCTCGCCTCTTAGGGTCTCTGCGCCTTTTCTTAGAGGTCTTAAAGACCGACACGCGCCGAGTCTCCGCGGTTGAATCCCTGCTGGTTCCCGATGTCGATGACCTACTTGGATTGCTCCAGCGGGGCAGAGAATCCGCCGAGTTGCACAGGCAATACCTGCGGGACAGCTATTCCGCCGAACCCGGCGATGCTATCCGCGACGACGACGAAGAACAGCCCGGGAAGCATAAAATCGTTTTCCGGACGAAGGAAGGGATTGAAACCTGCTACCGAGGCTTGCCTGTGGTCGGGGAAGACCAGCCTCCGTGGCACGATCTGGCGAAGGGTCAATACCTCGGTGGCAGCGACGCGGCGACTCGACCGCTCTCTCCCGACGATCAATGGGCCGTGTTGATCGACACGAAGGCCTCAGCCGTCTCACGAGTCGCGGCATTGGCTGGGCTGCGTGGTAGTCCCTTAGAATCGGACGCTATGGCCTACCTTGCAGAGGAACTAAGCCGCGTGGATATCCAGCCGGCGTGGCGTGATGCGGCCGTGTTCGCAGCGGAAGATACCCACTTCCCCCCGGAACTCCGCGAAGGTGTGGGTGAGGCGTTGTTGAACATCGTTTCCGCGCTGCGGAACCAGCCAGACGCCCCGGAGAAGGTCGTTTGGTCGGCGCTCCGCCGGGGGGCGTCACTGCTCCCGACGGCGACGGTAGGCCGGCTTCTCGCCTTCCTCGCCCCGGGTGGCACAGTCGATACTCGCTCAGTCGCGCTCCAGTGCGTCGCACGGATGTACGAGGCCGAACCGCCAACTGTTGTCCCGATAGCCGTGGCCGATCGAGCACACCGGTTCGCCGAGCGGTCCTTGGACCCGTACATCTTCACGCCGGGGGAGCCGTCTCTTATCGCACGGAACGCGGTATCCGCACTCGCCGCCTTAGGTGATCCGAGGCTCGGTGGTGCCTTGGCGGCGGTTCTCTCTCTCGGGCGACCATGGCTCGTCCGCCGCGTGAGGGACGAACTGAACCGGGTCTATCACGGGTGGCGTGACAGGGGTTTCCCGCAGGAACACCCTGCTGTTGCCAACCTCAGCAACGCCTTAGCAGTGCTCGGTTGAACGAAAAAAGTCCCCAAGGCGCCCTGGCTGAGCGGAATCGTTCGTCGATGGCTTTCAGGAGACCGTGGTTTGCCAGCGTATATCGTACCAAAGGCTCCAGGCATTCCTGTTCCGCGATACTCCATCGTAGGGAGATACAGGGATGAACCTGGCAGCAGGTTCGTTAAGCACGTTGCGTTGATTCGGGATGATGGCCCCGCAAGTCACGGGACTGAAGTTCCTGTATGGGAGATGCAACCACCCCTGGTGGCAGGACCCGTTTCCGCGAGCAGGACAAAGCAGGACCCTAAATGCCCAGCCCACGTCGTTGGTTGGCTCTCTCTCAATTCAGATGAGAGGGAGGGGATGACCGACTGGCTGTCCGAGGTCGATAAGCAGGACAGGCCCTACACGTGGTCGGGGCGCGTGGAACAATACACAGTGTCACTCAGACCCGAAGATCAGTGGCACTCGGACGAGAAGGGAGTTCCTCTATACCGGCGGTTTAATTGTGTTAGTTTCGTCTTGGCGGCTTACTTAGTTGGGGCGGGCATTAGCCTGATCGATACGTCCGACGCCGAAGGCCTCCCGGAGGTGGATATCGGGACCGTCGCTCGAGCCTACGGGGAGTACCTCCGCACACACGACCGTGTTCGCACCGACATTGGGCTTCCCGGTAAGGGGCCTTGGCGCATCTTGCTCGCCGGTTACGTCTGCCACGCTATGAACCGGGCGGATGGGTTGATCCGCAGCGCTTCTTACACCGTTCCGGGCGTGGGAGCAGCTAATTTCCCAATGTCCTCATGACTTTCCCCAAGGGTGGCCCCGACGACGATCTCGCTGTCCGGAACGCGAGGCTACAAGAGACCGTTGAGTGAGCGTGCTTTCAATCCTCGAGTCATGGCCCGACCGTGTCTTGCCTCGGACACGGCCCGCCGTGGTGGTTGTCTGCAATCGAAAGCTTTCTCCCGCTGGTCCGTAGACCTTAATCGCCGACCCGATCACCATTCCATTCCTTCGGTAGCAGCTCGATCAATCGCCGCTTGACTTGTTCAGTCAAGCGATCCCAGATTGCCACGATTCGGGCGAGATCAGGGTCTTCAACGTGGGATGTGGGCAATGCGTGGGAAAGCGTGTCTTGATGTATCGCTTGCCCGTTGCCAGCATAGGAGTTATGGCAATCTGAATCCAGTCCGGGTAGCTCTTCTCCAATGGTATGTGGGTTGCCCCTTCTGCCGTTCTTCCGCTCGCCGGAAATGCTTAAGGCCACTGACTCTGCGATTGCCTGAACCGCCGGGCGCACGATTCTGCCAGCGCGTGAAAGTCGGTGCTTGCCTGAATCCCACAAAGCCGCCCCGGATCTTACCCCGGAGATCCGGGGCGGCGTTCTTGCGCCCTGCAAGCAGGTTCCGAACCAGGAGGTGGCAGAGAATCCGGAGCAGGGCAGCTCCTGCCGAGTGCGGTGACGCGCTTACAATAAAACACAATGAGACGACACGGGGCTAAGAACGCCGATTATCGCGGAGGCGTAACTTGCCTCTATGACACCCAACTTCCTGGCACCTGCTTGCATGCATTCGAGTCCGGTGGCCGCTCTCGCCTTGAGGCCGTCAGGGGCATGCCAGACGTACCAATCGCCCCCCCAGCCACCGGGCCCCCGGAGGGGTGGGCGGCTGTCGGCTTTGTCAGCCCAGCCTCTTTCCACAGGGGGTTGTGGGCGCGTTTGCTTAGGGTTTTGGGTTCTTGACCTCTGATTTGGGGGTCGGAACGAGTCAGGATCTGGGTTGTTGACCGTTTCTGACCCTGGCTTGATCCTTCCAGAATCGGCTTGCCGATGGCCACAAGTCTTTCATACCCAAGGGATTAGATTGCGTCC
>JBEKTN010000036.1:0-32056 GCA_049516015.1 Isosphaeraceae bacterium
TCTATTTCCCATCGTGCCATCTTATCCACTCAGACGAAGATCTCCCAAACACCATCTGCGTAAGCAGATAACTCCTACGACCCGCAACCTACCCTGGTCCCAGATCAGGAGGTCTGAGCCTCTGGTACGACGAGGTCGTCACGATGCGGCTGGCGCGGACCGCCAATCCGGCCGCACTCATCCAGTTGCTCGGTCAGATCGACGGTACCCGGGCTCCCCTGCATCCCTTGATCCTCCAGGGCTGGCTTCGTCTCTTCGGTACCTCGGAGCTGGCCGGCAGGTCGTTCAGCGCGGTATTTGGAATTATCACCGTTCTCGTCGTTTATCGGCTGGGCCAGCGCCTGTTCGATGAGCCGGCCGGGCGATGGGGGGCCTGGTTCACGGCCGTCTGTCCGCCCTTGGTTTACTACTCCCAGGAAGCAAGGATGTACGCCTGGCTGGTCGTGCTGAGCTGTTTTTCGTGGCTGGTGTTCGTGGAGTTCCGCCAGGCCGCGAGTTCGCGTTCCAAGGTCGCTTACTGGCTGCTCCTGACCGGACTGGTGTACAGCCATCCGCTGGGGTTCTTCATGGTCGCGGCGCATGGGCTGGCCTATTTGCTGGTGCACCGATCGCTCGCCCTGGACTTCCGCTCGTGGCTTGCCATCCAGGTTGGCGTCCTGCTGGCCGTCGCCCCGTGGGTCCCCCGCTATCTCGACCACGGAACCGATTATCCGCTTCCCCGCTACTCCATCCGCTTTCTGCTGGCCGTGCCCATCGAGTACGTCGGCGGCAACAGCCTTGTCTTGCTGGCCTGCTCTCTCGTCATTGCCGCTGGGCTGTTCTCGCTGGATGGACGGCGGCCGCGCCTGACCCGGCCGGTGGAGAGCCTGGTTCTGCTGAGCTGGACGATCGCGCCACCGGTCCTGATGTTCCTCTACTCCTTGATTGGCCGGCCGATCTTCGGCCCTCCGCGCTATCACCTGTTCATTGCCCCAGCCTATCTGATCCTGCTGGCGCGCGGGCTCTGCAAGCTGCCCGGGCCGTTGCGCTGGGGCATTGCGGCGGGAGCCTTCTACCTTTCGCTATCGATGATCGACACGAACATCTACAGCCAGGTGGTCAAGGCCGACTGGAGAGGACTCGGCCAGTGGCTCAGCCACGAGGTGCAACACGCGGAGATCATGGCGCCGCAAGCACCTGTCACCGTAGTCGTCCATCCCAGCGATCCCAGGTTTCCCCGCGACCAGGTCGAGGCAGCCCGCTACTATCTGAGCCCTCCTCATCGCGTACTGCTGGCCGATGCGGCCGGCGCGGCGGAACCGACCGAACCCGAGGCAGCGACACTCGACGCCTATTGCCTCTCCGCCCAGCAAGTGCGCGCGGGTATCAGGAACCTTTCGGACACCGGATTCTCCGCGCCGATCTGGCAGCGTGCCGCGACCGACTGGCATCAGGGCGTGCCCGAGCTTTACGGTTTGATCATCCGTCGCCGCCTTGGCCACGTGTCAGGTCGTTGAAAAAAAATCAGTCGATCATGTGTTTTGCCAAGGGTCGATGATGAGCGCCCCGCTCGCCTCGAAATGCCCTGTGTTGCGGGTCATAACGCGAAGCCCGTGTCGAAGCGCGGTTGCCGCCAGCAGTCCGGCAACGCCCGGGATGATGATTCCAGATTTCTGCGCGCGTGCCGTGAGCTCGCCCCAGAGCCAGGCCGTCTCGATGTCGATCGCCAAGATCCGGTCGCCGAACTTGGTTTCAAGCCCGGTGAGCCACGATGTGAGGGCCTTTTTCTTCCGTCCAGCGGCAAGAAGTCCGATGCCCTTGGCGATCTCGCCCACGGTGAGAACGCTGAGGTAGAGGTCCGCGTCGGGGATCTCCGCCACGGCCGACTTGACCGCCGGGTGCCCCTCAGGTAGGCGAAGCTCGGTGAGGACGCAGGTGTCGAGCAGGGTCTTCACAGGGGGAAGTTCCGGCCAGGGCTCTGGCCACGGGCCAGGTCGAGGCCCTCGAACGATTCCCCCTGGGTGAGATAGTCCTTGAACGCGGGCCGCTGGCCCACGAGTCGCTCGAACTCTTCCGCGGCCACCACGACCACGGTGTCCTTGCGGCGGTGGACACGTTGGGGGCCCTGGGTGAGTGCGAGGTTCACGACCTCGCTGAATCGATTCTTGGCGTCGGCGAGATTCCATTCCATGGGGCAGCCCTCCGGTAATAGCTAGACTGTCTAGCTACATTGTCTCACGTTTTGACCAGGATGGCAAGTCGGCGTTTGGGGCTGCGTCATGGCTTGAGGCTGAGGGGGGAAAGGCTCAGCTGCTCAAGAGGCGAATTGTGACCTGCGCCCCTGCTTCCAGAAAAGCAGCAATGCCAGCAAACCAAGGGCAGGGACCAGTCCGGCGAGGCAGGTCACGGCGGAATAGGAGCCGGTGCGGTCGATCCAGCGGCCGATCAGCCCCTGCACGAACGCCGTCGAGGTCCAGGTCACGAAGCTGAGCACGCCCGTGACCTTGCCCATCTGCCGCACCGAAAGTTCCTGGGTGAAGGCATAGTACGTGGGGAACTGGCCGAGCGAGCCGAAACCGATCACCAGCAGGGTGCCCAGCAACGCCCAGGAGGCCGGGAGGAGTGCCGTGACAGTGCTGGCGGCCGTCAGCAGAACACAGATTGCAAATGTCGCCATCCGCGCCCGGTGTACCGGCCAGCCTCTGCCGGCAAGCCTCTTGACCACGAGACCGGCCAGCAGACAGCCGATCCCCGCAACCAGGTAATAGAGTGAGGAGAAGTTCTGGGTCTGGCTCTTGCTGTAACCGTATTGCTTCTCGAGCATCGCCGGTGGTGTCAGTGCGTGGCCGTCATCGGCAAGAGATAATTGCGGTTGACAGTAAAGGTGTGATTCCTGGCGTTGCCTTCGAGGACGTAGATTTCCGTGGTCCCGGTAGAATTCACGATGTTGTCGCGGTGATCTTCGATCACGTGGACCTTGGTTCCCTTTGATACGTTACAGTCATGGATGCCGGAATTTTGCTCAAGCATCAACTCGTTTTGATAAAGCACGGCGTTTGCGCCGTTCTGGTCAAGCATCATCTCGGTGCCCGGCTTGAGGGAGCATCCCGCAAGCAAGAGCGATAGCACCGAAAGCAAAATGATGGAGGCGTTGCGTTTCATCGTGTTTCCTCTCATGGTTACTCTGCTAGTTTCGGTACGCGGTACAGGGTGTGGATCGCTCAAACCTCGCCGGGAAACCGCCAAGTCTCCCGGCGAGTCATGCCTGGAATGCATCGCTACGCAAAACGGCCAGCAACCTCGGAGTTGAGGCGCTGGCCGATACGGTCGTGGCATCATGGCCCTGGCTCGCGCGAGCGTATGAGCGGCGCATAGCGATCGAGTTGGACTAGGCGAAGGCGGCCGATGCGATGGGAAAAATCGGGTAGCCCCAGCACGCCGCCCGTGAATACTCTGGTTAACTGCACTCTCCTTGTGGAGGGGCCAAGGCGGCACCCCGCTGCGAATTGGTCCTAAGCGCTATCGAGAACTGAGTTGCCCATTTTTCAAGGTCATACTCAACATACCCGTCGGAGATTAGACGTCCGTCTTCAACGTGCAACACCTCCACCCCCGGCGGGAAGAGCACGACTATTGAGTTGTTTACGGAGGTTATATGCCAGTCCTGAAAGAGTCCCTTGAACTTGCGAAGCATCTTTCGAGCGATTGTCGAGGTCATCGTTTGAGGGTTGCCTCCTCGCCTATTGCTGATGACAACTAATCCGGGATGACGCTCGGGGATGAACTCAGTGTGATCTTCCGCCATTCTGTGGTCGAACGTGAGTAGCGGGTTTGATGTCTTGAGGAGTTCAATGAGCACTTCAGGATCAGTCGCATTCATTAGCTTTTTGGGGAAGCACCAACACGAAACCAATCCTTCGTTCGAGCAGTCGCGCGCCAGTTTCTTGTCGTTGCAGCATTGATCGAGCTGAAACGTAGTCATGGCGATATCGTGGGTTGGCCCAGCGATCATCTTACGAGGCTCCGCCTCAGACCGACGAGACCTGTTAGAATACTCGACGACCATAGCGGGTGAACCGGCTCATGAAGACTGCACCGTTAAGGGCTACGGCAAGATGATACGCGTTTGACGCGTTTTGTGCTCCCGAGCTTTCGGGACACCGCCCTTGTAAGTGCAACCGCCGTCACATGCACTATTCATCATCCGGCTTCTCTCGCGTCTTAGAGCGCCCCTGCGACACAGCAGTTGGGGAGGGGGTTGTTGCCTTTCGTGATCGATTCCCCGAAACTTGACTCAAACGCTATGAGTTTTGCCCTTCAAGTGCCCTAGCTGCCGGGCGATCCAGGTAGATTGCCAGACCTTGCAAGAAGTCCTTGAGAAGCTCGATCTGGAGATCGAAGTCATCTGCAATTCCTCGAACGTCCCTACCGTCAGCAAGCTCGGCCAGTACCTGTGCGAGAGTGAAACGAGTTCCTCTTAGGACCGGCACCCCGCCACACTTCTTGGGATTTGTCTCGGTGCACGTGCGAAGCATGATAATTGCATGCCTGGCTCTGTAACCGAGCCACTCTTCATTGCTCAACCATCGCCCTTTTCGATGGAAATCAGGAAGGACGCGGGAGTATTCGCGGAATTGTTTGCCGCCTGCAACCATCTGGGTGGAGGTGGCGGCGTTGCGCTTGTAAGCTTCCAGTTTACGAAGCTGGCCTCCGTAGAGCCGCGTGCCCTTTCGGAAACTGGTCTCGTCTCTCATAGAAAATCGGTCTCCGGTGTACTTTCCCCGGCCATCGCAATGTAGCAGACTAGGAATCGATCTCATCGGGGAATATGACTGTTTGCCAAGGCAAGTCTTTCACAGCCTCCTTGATCGTGGCTACCTTGATCTCGGCACGCTGGGCGACGCGCCCGAGTGTTGTCACGTCAGCAGCATCTAATCCCACCGCAAGCCTCCGACTCTGACCAGCCTCTACATAATCAATCAGTAATGTATTTACTATTACTGATTGAACAATAGAGTCCCCGGCTTCTGTGAATACTGGCCGCAACTCTGTAATGATACGTACTTCGGTGAGAATGCTTTGATGCGCGTACGAGAGCCTTTCAGACTTACGGGCCAGATTCAACGGATGGTCGCCGCTGAGAGCCTGAATCGCATCACGAATTATATCCCGAGCAGCGACCCATCGCTCAAGATTGACTTGGCCTTCTTCCTCGCTCACGTGCTCTCGGAAATCTTCGCCAATTGACTCAACGATCCCTGAAGCCGTCTTGTGCAGTGCCAGCATCCATCGTCGAATGTTCTGAAGCGCGACCAGAATCTGTTCAACCTCGGATGATTCCAGACCAGTCCTCTGCGAAGCCTGCTCGACAATCGCTGAGATTTGTTTCCCCGGTGGCACATCCTCTATCGACTTTAGAATCCGCGGAAGCCAATCGGCGTGGGCCGCTACAAAGGCCATATCTCGAAGATCTGCGATGTCTAGTCCGAGAGGTCGTCTGGTCGATGGCATGCTCTCGTATCCTGTTGACTGGATGCCCTTAAGGTGGGCTTGCGGAACTCTCGTTCACCTCACAATGGCCAACTAAGTGTCCACACAAGGACGATGCCATCGCGGGGTGGGATTCTACACCGAACGTACTACACGATTCTATCTAGACTGTGAATTTTTTTCACAACGGGGATCTGGCAGACCCTCACGGCCCTCACAGGTCGCGTAATCACCAGTCCGACATCGAGGCCGTGGCTACATCCATTGCGCCCTTAACTCCCGATCGACGATCACCCATCGGCCCGGAATCTCTTCCTTGCCGATCCGGAGCGTCCACACCGCCGCCCATGCCACCCGAGTTAGCAGAGGCTTTACTGGCCTGGCTGCAAACTCGTTTTCCTGCCCGATCAGCCGACGAAGTGAACCCGGGTCGAGCCCGGGTTTTTTTGTTGCTCGGAGGGGACGGTATCAGTGCCGGTTTATACTGATATTCCTGCAAAAAACCTGCAAAAAATGTTGCCTGCGATCGCGATAATGTCATCGCAACCAATGGCCGTATAAGGCTTTACTGTGCGTCGCTCGCTTGCTTCTCGGTGATGTCCAGGTCGCGGGGTCGAATCGCCATGAGCCAGACAAAGATCCAGACCAGGCCCGCTGCGCCCACGACCTGAAACGGCAGCCGCCAGCCGCCCGGCTCTCCGCTGTTCAAGAGCAGGATGATTGGCGGCGTGGCGATCGCGCCCAGCGCGACGCCGCTCTGGAGGATGCTGTTGCCCAGCGGACGCTGGTCGCGAGGCAGCAGCCGTTGCCGAGGCCGCCAGCGCACAGGGCCACTGCCGGGCCTCGAAGAAACCCAGCATGACCCGGCAAAGAAAGAGCTCGGTGTAATTGTTCACCCATCCGGTCATGAACCCGACGGCCGACCAGCCCAGCAAGATTGCGGGGTTAAGCCAGCGCAAGCTGACCCGGTCGGCAATGGTACCCATGACCAGACTGCCGACGGCGAACGCCAATCCAAAACCCGTCTCGAGCCAGCCATAGCTCTCGTTACTGAGCCGGAGTTCCCCGCGGATGTCGGTCGCCTGCTGGGCCAGGGTCTGACGATCCATGTAGTTGAGCATGGTCGCCAGCAGCATCAGCCCGCAAATGGCCCAGGTCCGAAGCGGCGTCTGGCGGTCTTCCGCCACGGTCACGTCCGTCGCCAGGTCGGCGCCCATCTCACCCATCCCAGGACTGCCCGTCCCAGGCGATCACCCGGTCGAGGAACGCGGCGACATCGCCGGTAAAGAGGCGGAAGAGGATCTCGCCCTTCTCGGCGCTGGCCTGGCGGGGATCGCCGATGTGTCCGGGGGTGCTGCGTTCTCGGGTAATCCAACCACGCGTACCGGGCTCGAAGGGGTTGCCGAAGGGGACCGGATCGATTGGCGGCAGGTCGCCCACCAGGTGGGGCGCCAGCTTGAGAATCATGGAGGTCTCCCATTCGCAGGCGTGGCCCATCCGATCCTGGACAAAGGTGGGATTCTTGTCGCGTGGCTGAGACCCCAGCAGCCAGTAGGTGGCCGCCAGCAGCAGCAGGTCATCGCGGCTCCGGTAACGCTGCCGCGCCTCGAATACGGCCTGACTGGCCGGCACGATGTTCCCCCCGTGGCCGTTCAGCAGCACGATCCGGCAAAACCCATGGGCGACGAAATTGTCGATCAGATCGCCCAGCACGTCGAGATAGGTCCGGGGCGCGGCCGAAAGCGTGCCGGCAAAGTCGAGATGGTAATGCGAGTTTCCCAGCCAGAGCAGGGGAGCCCAGACGATCCGGTTGCCCAGCCGCTGGGCAACAGTCCGCACGACTTCGTCCAGCAACATACTGTCGGTGAAGATTGGCAAATGCCTGCCGTGCTGCTCGACGGCGGCGATGGGCACCACCACCGGAACATTCTTCGAGACAGCCGCTATCGCGGGCCAGCTCAGCTCTTGAAGCCGCACCTCGACTCCCCTCTCGTAAGGACTGGCGAGCCGGCGTCTTGTCTGATGAAATCCATGCACCGGTCGCTCTGGCACACAGTTTAGTCGACCCGCACCACAACTCAAAGGGTACGGGCCGGTTTCAGTCCACCCCGGGGCCGGCTCTCCAGATTAACTGCTTTTCACCAACGTGAAGATGACCCGAGTGTTCGAGATGGTAAACCTGGTAAGATCACAGAAGTTCTCCACTGGAGAACCAGCGATCCGCCCAAGGAGTTCAGCCATGTCTCGCTTGCTTGTGATCGAGGACCAGAAGAAGCTTCTGCAAAGTCTGGAGCGCGGTCTGTCCGAGGAGGGCTACGAGGTGATCCCGGCCCTGACCGGAGAGGAGGGCTATCTTCACGCCAAGAGTCAGCCCGTCGATGCCATCGTGCTTGACCTGATGCTTCCCGAACGCGATGGATTGGACGTGCTGCGCAGCTTGAGAAGTGACGGATTCACCAAGCCGATCTTGATCCTCACGGCGCGAGACGGGATCGAGGACCGGGTCCAGGGGCTCGATTCAGGGGCCGACGATTACCTGGCCAAACCATTTGCCTTCGCCGAGCTGCTCGCCCGGATACGCGCATTGCTGCGGCGCGACGTTGTGAATCGTGATCTCTGCCTCAAGGCCGATGACCTGGAAATGAACCTGGTCACCCGGTCGGTCACCCGAGGAGGCATCGAGATCGAGCTGACCCGACGCGAGTTCGAGCTCCTCGAGTTCCTGCTGCGCAACAAGAACACGGCGGTCACTCGCGACATGATCGCACGCGACGTCTGGAAGGAAGGCACCGGAACCCTGACCAACACCATCGATGTTTACATCACGCTCCTCCGCAAGAAGATCGAACGCCCCGAAAAGAAGACTCTGATCCACACCGTGAGAGGCGTGGGCTACTCCCTGAGGGATGGTGCATGAAGCGGCTGAGCATCCGCTGGAGGCTGACTCTCTGGTACAGCGCCGTGCTGGCTGGAGTCCTCGCCGTTTTTGGCATCAGCGTTTATCTCCTGATGCAGCGAGGGTTGCAGATTCGGACCAGCGAGAGTCTGTCGATCCAGATGACCGTGATCGAGGACCAGTTATCTCGCTCGCAGGGACGCTGGGGGCTGCGAGATCGGCTCGAGCGACAGTACGCGCGGCATCCGGCTTTTGATATCGAGGTTAGCGATGTCGATGGGACGATCTGGATGCGCGGCGATCGGATCCGCGACCGCGGGCTGCCGCCGCCATCGAAGCTTCCCGGTGCAGGTCGTGAGGTCTTCGACAACTTCACCGTCGCGGGCCTGGGACGGTTCCGGATGGTCAGCCGGCTCTCCGACCGCTACAGCGTTCCGCTGGTCGTTCAGGTTGCCACGTCGCTGGAAGAGAATGACAAACAGCTCGGCGAGCTGATGGCCATCCTGCTTCTGCTCGGGCCCCTCGCGGTGGGTTGCACCCTCGGAGGAGGTTACTTGCTGGCTCGGCAGGCATTGGCCCCGGTCGAGCGCATGGCCGCCACGGCCGACGAGATCACGGCGACCCAGCTTGACCGGCGCCTGCACGAGCCCAACCCCGATGACGAGCTGGGGCGTCTGGCACGCACGCTCAATGGAATGATCGCGCGGCTGGAACGATCGTTCGAGGAAGTCCGGCGGTTCACCGCCGACGCCGCCCACGAGCTGCGCACCCCGCTGGCGATCCTCCGCAACGAGGCCGAGGTGGCACTCCGCATTCCCCGGGAATCCGAACAATACCGAGATTGTCTGGAAAACATGCTGGAAGAAATCGACCACCTGTCACGATTGAGCGAGGTTCTTCTTTTCCTCTTCCGCGCGGACGCGGGACTTGGCGCGCACACCGGGGACGTCCTCAGCCTGGACCGGATTGTCCGTGAGGTCGCCGACGACATCCGGGTCGTGGCGGCTGAGCAGAACCAGGAGCTCATGGTCGATGCATCGTCGCCCTGCAACGTGCTGGGCAACGCGGAACAGCTTCGTCGCCTGCTCTTCAACCTGCTGGACAATGCAATCAAGTTCACCCCGGCCGGCGGCAGCATCGGCATCCGCGTCGAGCGCCAGAAGGGGCAGGCCAGGGTGATCGTCTCGGATGCGGGAATCGGCATCGCTCCCGAGCATCTGCCCCGCATCTTCGATCGCTTCTACCGGGTCGACTCCGCCCGCAGTCGTCGCACCGGGGGCCACGGTCTGGGACTTTCCATCTGCAAGTCCATCGCCGAGGCGCACCAGGGTTTCATCGAAGTGGTCAGTCAGCCCGGAAAGGGGACGCAGGTCACGCTGACCTTGCCGGAAACCACCCGCTTTCCCCCTCGCGTCTCCGAGCCCAACGCTCTTGCCGTACCTGGAGTCTGAATCGATGAAGGCCTATCGCCGCGGTCTCGCTCGCAGGGTATTGATCGGACTCTTGTGGGCGGCATTGCCCGCGGGAGCCGCCGAGAACGACACATGGACTTTCGACAAGGACGAGACCGGGGCACTTCCGAATGGCTTCGCGGCCGCGGTCGGCCACTGGGCTGTCGTGGCGTATGACAACGGCAAAGTGCTTGCGCAGCTTGCCCGCAACCCCAAGCCGGTATTCAACGTGGTCCTCATTGGGGGACACGATACCCGGGACCTTGACCTCTCGGTCAACCTGCGGCCGGTCGCCGGCGTGAACGACCAGGGAGGCGGACTGATCTGGCGGGCCAAGGACGCGAAGAACTACTATGTGGCCCGGTTCAATCCCCTGGAGAACAATTTCCGGGTGTACACGGTAGTGGACGGTAAGCGCACCCAGCTCCAGAGCGCCGAGGCCACCTACCCGGGCGCCTGGTGCCACCTTCGCGTGACCATGAAAGGCGATCACATCGTTTGCTACAAGGACGGCGTGAAGCTGCTGGACGTTCACGACGCCACGTTCCCCGGTCCCGGCAAGATCGGCCTCTGGTCGAAGTCCGACGCTCAGACCGAGTTCGACGAACTGAAGCTTCAGGGCCTTTAGAACACGACAAGGCATTATGTCCCGCCCGAACCCTCTACGTTAATGGGGCCTCGGGCACTGTGGCGGACAGAGTGCAGGGTGACGGTATCCCCCTGAATCGAAAAAAGGATGCGGTAGATGCCCCGACGCCGGCCGTAAAGCATTTGTCGTAGCGTGACACCGGCCTGCTCCGATTCCTCTTCAGCAACCGGATGCCGTTCGGGGTTCCTGCTCAGCTTGGCGATGGCCTTCTGGAATCCCGCATACCAACGCGCGGCTGCGTCCGGGGATTGTTCGGCGATCCACCGGAACGCCTCGACGGCGTCGGTCCTCGCCGTGAGCGTGACAACGATGCGGTAACTCACCGGCCCTGCTTCTCGGCGAGGAGCTGCCGCATCTCGGCAAGCATGTCTTCAACTGGGACGACCTTTCCAGCCCGCATGTCACTGATAGATGCCTGGAGTGCTTCCATGCGTTCGGCTCGCTCGGCCAGCTCGATGAGTTTCTGATAGGAAGCAGTGTCCTGCACCACCAGTTCGGCCTTGCCGTTGATCGTCAGGACGACGGGATGCCCCGTTTCCTTCAACTGACGGAGGAACTCGGAGGTTTTTCGCTTGAAATTGGAGAGCGAGTTGATGTCGCTCTTGATATCTAGCATGGCAGCCGACTCCGTGCACCGAATTTGCGCCAAATTTGATGCTACCAGGACTGGGCGGCTCTGGCAAGTCGCCTCCTGCTCGGGTCGGCCTGATAAGCTGAAACCATCCCTCGATAACCCCGCGCATGCGTCAGCCGGATGAACCAGGAATCACGCGTGTTTCGGGGCTAGATCACCAGCACGCTGCGCGACGGCTTCGCCCCGGCCTGCCGGGCAACCACCGCACAAGCCTCTGCCGATTCCGAGACCGTGGAATCGAGCAGAGAAGGGGTCTTGAGCGTCAGCACGGGGAAGCGGGAGTGTCGAATCACATCCTCGGCGACGCTTCCCAGGAGCACGCGGGAGAGCCCGGTTCGAGCGTGGGTTCCCAGGATGATCAGATCGCAATGGTGCTCTTCCGCGACGCGGAGAATCTGCTGTGAGGCGTTTCCCTCGACGAGAATCGTCTCGACGAGAATTCCGCATTCGACGGGCACGAGCCGCGACAGGCGCTCTAGCAGGCTCTCGTGAAAGTCGGCGGGAAGGGGAACCGCCATACCCAGTTCCCCGTAGTACACCGGCGGCTCGACCACGTGCAGCAGCAGCAGCCGGGCCTGATAGTCACGAGCCAGGGCACAGGCAAGCCGCAACGCATACTCCGATGGTTTCGAGAAATCCGTCGGATGCAAGATGGTCTTGATCGGCATCATGGGCGGTACCTCCGGATACCCTGGGCCGCCGGAGTAAAGTCGGGCGGGCCCTCACGCCGGAGCTTGAACCAAGTAGCGGAGGAACCACTCCTCCGCCAGCCGGGCGACCTCCTCCAGGGCGCCCGGCTCGGAGAACAGATGGGTGGCGCCGGGAACGATATCGAGTTGCCGGTGGCACCGCAGCAGGGCATAGGCCTCCCTGTTCAAGTCCACCACGACCTCGTCATCTCCTCCCACGATCAGGAGCGTGGGAGCAGTGACCTGGGAAAGCGACTCGCGAGCCAGGTCGGGCCGCCCTCCCCGTGCGACGACCGCGGCGACCGCGGCGGGTTTCCGGGCCGCGGCCAAGAGCGCAGCAGCCGCGCCCGTGCTGGCTCCAAAGTATCCCAGAGGCATGCGCAGCGTCTCAGGCTGGGTCGCCAGCCAGTCGGCGGCGGCCTGGAGCCGGTCGGCAAGCAGCCCGATGTCGAAGACCCGGGAGCGATCCTCGGCCTCGTCCTCCTCCAGCAGGTCGATCAGCAGAGTTCCCAACCGTGACTGCTGGAGGACTTTGGCAACGAACTGGTTGCGAGGGCTGAATCGCCCGCTCCCGCTGCCGTGCGCAAAAGCGACCACCGCGGACGCAGCCGGGGGCAGAACCAAAATCCCGCGCACTTTTCGCGCGCCGACGGAGATTTCGGCCACGCGTTCCAGGACCTGATCTTTCATGCTGGCACCCATGGAGATCTCTCCTGGTGAATTCCCGTGACGGTCTCCTCGCTGCATGACCCAGGATCGATTGACAAGTGACAACACCACCGCGCGGCGGGCTGCTCAGCGCGGAACCACCGGATCGGAGTTTTCCGCCGAGAGCAACCCGAGTTGCGACGCTGGATCAGAACCCAGACCCTTGACCGGCCGTGCGAGCAAATCGCAGACCTCTTCATCGCTAATCTGATCGAAGTTCTCATACCACAGTCCAACGGCCCGGAACGGCTCGGGAGTGATCGAAGCGACACAGGAATCAGCGATCGTTTCAAACTCCTGGAGGGTGGAGGGAGCCGCCGTTGGTACAGCAACGATGATTTTCGCCGGATGCTTCCGTCGCAGGGCTCGTACCGCGGCCCGCATGGTCGATCCGGTCGCAAGACCGTCGTCGACCAGAAGCACGGTGAGCCCCGTGACGTCAAGCAGCGGACGGTTGCCCCGGTAGAGCAGCTCGCGGCGAGTCAGTTCCATCCGCTCCCGCACGATCTCGGCTTCGACCATCTCCCACGGGACCTTCAAAGCATCGACCACCTCGTCATTGATGACCACAATGCCACCGGAGGCGATCGCCCCCATCGCCAGCTCTTCCTGTCCCGGCGCACCCAGCTTCCGCACCATGAAAACGTCGAACGAGACTCCCAGCTCGCGGGAGACCTCGTAGGCTACGGGCACTCCGCCACGCGGCAGCCCCAGAACCATCACGTCGGCATGGCCCGCGAAGGTGCGCAGGCTTTCCGCCAGAACGCGGCCGGCCTCGTATCGATCTGCAAACGGCCTGTTCATGGCAACACCTCGATTCGCGCTGCTCCGTGACCCGGAACACCCCGCAAGCGCGACCTGCTCATGGCGCCGCAACCCAGGCTATCCGGGCCGGGAGAAACCGCCCGATCGCGAACAACCTCTCACCTTTAGCCTAGATCCCTCGTCGTCCCCAGGTCAAGGTAGTTCTAAATATTTTAGGTTGCTTGATGCATCGCCACAAATGATTAATCAATCAATACTTCCGTTCAATAAAATGTCACGAATATGATGACAGGTCCGCCAATTCACCGCTTCCCCGCCGGGACTGCTCTCAACGCGGAAGACCATAAAAACCAAGATGCTCAAGCGCAACGAGAATCCAGGGGTGGCTCCAGGGATTGCGCAGCGCGTAGCCGACCGAGATGACGGAGACCGAGAGGGCCAGCAGGCTCAGCCAGCGGACCCAGCCGCGGTACTGGCCCGTTTCGACCCCTTTGGGCAGCAGCAGCAGCCAGAACGGAATCAGCCAGAAGAGCCAGCGCAGACCCTGAGTCGAGCCCCCATAGTTTCGCGCCATCGGGTTCCAGGTGTAGAAGGCCAGCAGCACGATGGTCAGGATTGTCGTCATCCAGGCGACCGCGGCCATCGGCTCGCCGACGCGGCGCAGGAGCCGTACCAATCCTCCAAGCGAGAAAAAGAAAATCGGCGTGAGCGACCAGAATCCGTGATGCCCCAGCGTCATGTGCAAGAGATAAAGGCCGTGGGACTCGCCCGCGATTCCCCGTCGCGCGGCCTGCTGGGGATCGAACCAGGGAAGGTTGAGGGCATCAAGCTCCAGCGGTGTTTTCCATGGACTGCCCTCCCACAGATAAGATTCGGTGCCGAATTCCGTGTAAGCCAGCTTCAATTCGCCCAGGGCCGCATACTGGGCCGCCACGAACGCGGCGATCGGAACCAGGGCCGCGGGAACCAGGCAGAGAAGCGTTTTCCTGGGGTATCGAAACAGCAGCAACACCGATACCAAAGCCAGGAACGACAGCGCGGGAAGCTCGTTGACCTCCGTGAACGCCGCCCAGAACCCAACCGCCGCGAACCGCCATCCCGACAGCTTGCCCTCATCCCAGATTCGCAAGAACTGGTAGAGGGCGAAGAACGCGCTGAAGGCCGCCACCGCATGGTTGTTCAGTATCTGCGTGAAGGGAAGCAAGTAGGTTCCCAGCGCCGCGGCCACCAGGCTGAAGAACCAGGCCCAATCGTTGCCCGCGTAGCGGTCGAGGACTCTGGAGTAGAGGATCAAGAAGCAACCAAACGGCAGGATGTTCAGCAGCAAAAGAACCGCCTTGAAGTATTGGCCGTGGGCCGACCACTTCACCGGGTCTTTCGGTTTCTCCAGGACACCCTTCACCCTGTCCGGGGCGCTCTCGTCGACCTTCTGGACCCAACGCTCTTCGCGCTCCTGGAGCACGACCTGGCCGAGCGGAATTCCCGTGAGCCGCCGCGCCGGATATAGCAAACCGGCGATCAAGGTCGACAGCAGTGCGGGCTTGCTCGAATAGTAATGCTTGACGGGATCCGGGCCTGCGTTCTCGCTCTTGGAGACACGATAGACCTTGTCCTTGGTATCGACCAGCCAGGGGCACTCGTCGATGATGTACGACCCGCGCTCGAGCAGGCTCCAGACGGTGCACCAGCGCGAGATATCGTTGGAGGCCATCATCGACGGCTGCTTCAGCGTCACTCCCAGCGCCAGGGCGACAGCCGCGGTGATGACGATCAGCGCCACGAAGCGCCGGGGCTCAGGCCGGCGTGGGTCGAGTTCGGATTCCGGATCCAGCATCAGCGGGCTCCTGGTTGGGTTGTGTTTCGGGGAGGACCCGGGCCATTCATCAGGGTCGTTCTCCTAGCATCGAAGCCCATCCTCGCTCTGTCAACGCGCTTGTCGGCTGTCAGCTTCCGCGGATGAGTCCGGCCGCGCCTGGGTGGTCTCGGCAATGCTGTAGGTATCTTCGCACCGGATACAGTAGGCAGTGACCAGCTCGGCCAGGATGCCCAGGCTGAGAAGCTGCACTCCCACGACCAGCAGGGTGATCGAGTAGAAGAGCATCGGGCGGTTGCCGATCGGTCGGAAACCGAGGATCCAGAGGACGGCCAGGTAGCCAAGCCCCAGCACTCCCAGGACCAGGAGCGCAAGGCCAGTTCCCCCCAGGATGTGCAGCGGCCGCTGCCGGAACCGGGTCAGGAACCGTACCGTCAAGAGATCGAGGAACCCCTTGAGGAACCGCGACACGCCATACTTCGAAGACCCATGCCGCCGGGGTCGATGGTTCACCTCGATCTCGGCGACGCGAAATCCGCGGGCATGAGCCAGCACCGGCACGAACCGGTGCAACTCGCCGTAGATCTCCACCTCGCGAACGACCTCGCTGCGGTACAGCTTGAAGCCGCAGTTGTGGTCATGCAGATGACAGCCGGTCAGCGTGCTGACCATCCAGTTGAAAACCCGGCTGGGGTAAACCTTGTGCCACGGATCGCGCCGGTTCTTCTTCCATCCGCTGACGACGTCGTTCTCCTCCTCGAGCCGGGCCAGAAGCCGGGGAATCTCGGCCGGATCGTCCTGAAGATCGGCATCGAGAGTGAAGATCAGCTCACCTTGTGCCGCGCGAAAACCCGCGGAGAGCGCTGCCGCCTTGCCGAAATTGCGGCGGAACCGGATGGCGTGGACCCGGGGATCGCGCGCGGCCAGGTCCGACAGGACGCTCCAAGAACCGTCGCGGCTGCCGTCATCCACGAAGAGGAACTCGACCGGCCCGGGCACATGCCCGCGGAATACGGCGTCGAGCTCACCGTGCAGCGAGGCCAGGCTCCCTTCTTCGTTGTAGACGGGGACGACGACGGTGATCATGCCGGACCCGAACTCGCTTTTGAAGGAACTACCGCCCTTGAGCGGAACCAAGGCCCCGAAAGCACCGCGGCAGCCAGCAGCTCGGCGGCTACCCAGACCAGGCGAAGCGCCAGCGCGGCCACAACCGCGAGATCGTGTCCGAACACCGGACCGAGCGCGACCATCAGAACTCCCTCGCGAACCCCCAGGCCGCCCGGCAGCACCGCGACCACAAAGCCGGCCACGGTGGCCAGCGCCACGCTGGCGACCACCACGGGAAGCAAGCTGAGAAACTCGAACCGGCCCGCTGGCGCCAGCCCGCCCACGACCAGGATCTGACTGAGGCCAAGGAAGAGCCAGGATTCCCCTCCGCGACGCAGTCCTCGCGCCAGAAGTCCTGGCGAGAACCGGGGCAACGCCTCGGGGCCAACGCCGGGCAACGGCAGGCTGACCATGAGTGCAAGTCGGCGAAAGCATGGAGGCAGAACGACGACAAGGAAGGCTAATCCCAGCCCCAGCGCGAACAGACCGGCCAGATGATAAAACGGCAGCTCGAGCTTCCCGAATGCCGGCAACGTCACGGTCATAGAGGGCGACGGCCCGCCCAGCGTGAAGCCGAGGGCCGCGATCAGGCCCCCGGCCGCCATCATGACCAGGGTCTCGTAGAACGTGGCGATCGCCGCGGTCGCCCCCCGAGCTCCGTGCGCCGCGGACATGCCCGCCCTCATCACAACCACCATCGCCTTGCCCGGCACGTATTTCCCCAGGTGGCTGACCAGGTAGGCCCGGTACGCGGGCAAAGCCGGAATCGGTGTCGGGCTTGCCTTGAGGATGTCCTCATAGAAGAACGCGCAGCACGACAGGCCAGCAAGGTAAACGAGTCCCGAGAGCACGAGGTAGATCGGCCGGGGCTCGATCGCCATCTCATGGTGCTGCAAATCGTACCAGGTCCGCTGCACGTGGCGTCCCACTCCCCAGAGCACGAGCAGCGCCACTGCGGCCTTGACCAGTACGATCGAACGCCGTTTCCACCGAGGTCGGTTCATCAGCGGGGAACCATCTCTCCGAGCCGGCCGCGCCGCGGTCAAGAATCATCGAGGCGCCGCCAGCCAGCCGACATGATCCAAAGTACAGGACCCCCGCGGCTCCGGCAAGTTCTTGGGTGTCGGCGTTAATCCTGATCTTGATCCTGATCTTGATCCTGATCTTGATCTCTTTCCTCCCGCTTCTCCCGTCCTCTTCGTCTTCATATAAGAAGACTCGAGTGGAGCGGAAGGGCGCACCCACGTTCTAGCACCCGGGAAACTCGTTCGCTCTTCTCGACCCTTTTGCTCTTGCCACTCGCCACTATTCTCCTTTTCTGCCTGGTAAGTGCCGCCGAGCCAAAGGCTACACCGAGCCGGTGCGCTCGCCTGACGTACATGAGTGCTGTAGAATGACAACAGCCCCAGCGATGCACCCGAGGTGAACGATGAAAAGCTTGGCTGACGCACTACCGCCCGAAATCGCTCAACAAATCGACCCCGACTGGCGCAAGAACGAGGCGGCGTATTGGGCTGACCGCGACCAACTCCTTAGTCAGTACCAAGGCTGGTGGATCGGCTTTGCCGATGGCGCCGTGATCGCGTCGGGCACCAGCCCGGTTGCCGTGTTCCACGCGGCCGAGGCGACGGGACGGAGCCCCTTTGTCACCTGCGTCGGCCGAGAAGACGAGCCGGTTCGGATGCGCCGTGTCAGCTTTGCCTACGATGGCTCCTACCCCGGCGAACCGTTACCGATCCTCACCCTTGAGTTCCGTCCGGTGAGCAGAGCGCCAGGGGTAGCTTGGATCGAGTCATTGCCGACACGGGGGCAGACGCCAGCGCACTCCCTTGGGCGGACTGTCAGCGATTACAACTCACCGCTGCCCGGGGGAGGCCGGGTTGGATGGGGGGCGTCGCGGGCGGTACCGCGCCAACCCTTCACTTTCGTGTCTGGGTCTATCTGGATGGACAAGAACATCCGTGCCGACTGCAAGCAGACTTTGTTGGCAATGAACGCATCCTCGGCCGAGACGTGTTGAACCGTTTGGAGATGCTGTTTCGAGGTCCTGGTGGTGAAGTGGTTGTCAATCCATAGATGGCTGCTGGGTCAGGGGGCCCAGAGGGACATAGTGAATTGCCCTCATAAACAAGGAGGAATAGAAAGACATGGACAAACCGCCCAATTTGCCTGGACCGCTTTCACAATTCACAATGTCCCCCTCGGTCTCTTCGAAATACGTCACGTTCATCAACCCCCAGCCGTCCAAGGGTATGGCCGTCTTCGCGCGGATCGCCAACGTGCTAAACGAGCGCCGGCCGGACATTCCTCTGTGGCTGGTGGCAGGCCGCTCGGGTCGAAGCAGATCGAACTCGCCAAAGAGGCAGACATCGGAAGACCCCGGCCACGCCCCCGGCACGTCGACGAGGCGTGACGCCGGTTCATCCGCGCGGGTGTGAAACCCAAGTGAAATGGAAACGAATACTGCTTTGCATGTCCTCTAACTCCTTCAGGATGCTGGATTCGCTGGAAATGCGATGTCAAAGCGCCGAGCTGGCCGGGCTGGAATGTCAAAGTGCCAGGTTACGGGGGAACATCCATGCGGTGGGCTGTCGCTACGGCTCCAGTTCCTTGCGGGCAGCGTGATGGACGTAGAGCACGACGACATCCTCATTGCGGATGGCAAAGATGATGCGGTATTTGCTGTTCCGCTTACCGTAGAGCAACTCGCGGAGTTCTGCGGGGAATTTGTCGCTCTCGGTTGCATGCGGGCAGCGTGAAGGCTGGCGGGTCAACGTCTCCATCTGCTTGAAAAGACCTTGATACCAGCGTTCGGCCTGGGCAGGTGAGAGATGCTCGGCGATCCAGGCATACGCCTCATCGGCGTCGGCCACGGCTCGTGCGGTGACGCGGAGGCAATAGGTCACGCCTGAATTCCATGCTTGGTGCGGGCGTGTTCCTTGAATTCGTCGAGGCTGACGGTGCGGCCCGCGTTCATGTCCTCGATGCCCTGACGGATGCCTTCGAGCACCCTGGCATCTTCGGCCACCTGGCGAAGCTTCTGGTAAGCGGCCGCGTCCTGGACAACCAACTCGGCCTTGCCGTTGATGGTGAGCACGACCGGCTCACCGGTCTGCTTCAATTGCTCAACAAATTCGGATGTATTTTTCTTAAAATCGGTCAGTGACTGGATGTCGCGGCTGATGTCGAACATTGAGACCTCCCGGCAAGAATTTTTAAAGCACTGAATTCGATTTTAACATCGCCTGAAGCGGTTGCCAAGCCGGAATATGCATCCATGGTGGCATCCAGGCCGGAATAAGGGGGGCCCAGAGGGACATAGTGAATTGCCCTCATGAAGTAGGGGGAATAGGAAGACACAGACAAACTGCTCAATTTGCCTGGTTCGCTTTCACAATTCACAATGTCCCGCTCGGTCTCCCAGATCCCGCCGACCCGGATCGAAATCCTAGTGCCACGCCGCGCATGTAAATCTGTAAACTACTACACTACAGTAGGTTGCGACTGTATACTGTCGAAGATCAGTCTAACACACGCTTATTCCGGTTCATGGGGTCCGACAATCAACGGAAGTGTGCGTCCGGTGAACCCCATCTTGCAGCCCATGGTAGGATCAGGCCATGGGGGGAGGGGCAACGCCGTCAAGCATTTTTTTTCGACAAAATAGGGGGTTTTGGCAGATTTTTGCCCAGCGTAAGTGACGGGGGATGAATGGGCAGCGATCTGCATGCTAAGAAACCCTGAAAAAATAGGGGATTTACACGTGCTTCCAATTCGCCGCCCACCCAGAATGCTTAACGGCGTTGGGTTACACCCTTGGCCGGAATTATGACTGCCGGACGGGCGCATCCTACTTGGGACCGCGTCCGTCACGGAATAAGATCGACCGGCTCTGCCGCGAGATCGGAGAGTTGACGACGCCAAAGAAGGCTGGGCGAGACGTCGAGGCGCAGGTGGGAAGGATCAACCGCAAGTTAAGGGGCTGGTCCAACTATTTTCGCATCGGAACGGTGAGCAAAGCCTACCGGAACGTCGACAGCCATGTCCGCCATCGGGTGCGTCAGTGGTTGTGCGCGAAGTTCAAGGTGCCGGGAAATGGAAAGAAACGGTTCCATGACCAATATCTGTACCAGGAGCTGGGATTATACCAACTCCAGCGAACGTAGCGGCAATCGTTCGTGGGCGAACGTGTGAAGCAGCATATGAAGTACAGCCTTGTCCGAAAGCCGGGTGCGGGAAAACCGCCCGCCCGGTTTGATGAGCGGGGTGTGGAAACGGAGCATGGCGGGGCTAGTGAGGCACCGGCAAACGAAAGGGCCGGAAACCGATATGCCGAGCCTAAACCACCGCGCCACACCTCGACTCTACTGTTGCGGCAAGATGCCCAGTCTGCGGAAAGCCCGTTTGCCTGGATCGTCAACTTACGTGTGGCCCGGCATGACCGCTCCCTCCGGGTTCGACCCCCGTCCCGGCCGGGATTCGACCCGCCGCGATTCAAGAAAGCGCAGACACGGGTCCATCCCTTCGCCGGTCTTTGCCGAAACCTCGAAGACCTGCATGTCCGGGCGCACGGACCGGATGTTCCGGTAGACCGCGGTGCGATTGAACTCCGCCGCGGCCGCCAGGTCACTCTTGGTGATGACGGCAACGTCCGCGGTGTGGAAGATCGTCGGGTACTTGAGCGGTTTATCTTCCCCCTCGGTGACGGACAGGAGCACCAGACGCAGGTCCTCGCCAAGGTCGTAGGTGGACGGACAGACGAGGTTCCCGACATTCTCAATGAACAGGAAATCCAGGTCGTCCAGCCTCCAGCCGGCCAGCGCATTCCCGATCATCTCGGCCTCGAGGTGGCAGACCGTGCCGGTGGTAATCTGCCGGATTGGCACCTGGGCGCGCGCCAGCCGCCGGGCGTCGTTGTCCGTGGCCAGGTCGCCGACGAGGGCGGCGACGCGGTTGCGGGCACAGAGCCGTTTCAGCACCTCTTCCAGGAACGCCGTCTTCCCGGCGCCGGGGCCCGACACCAGGCTCACCACGAACACGCCGGCCGCGTGGAACCGCTGACGCAGCGCCCGGGCCGCCAGGTCGTTCTGCTTGAGCACCTGCTGCCGGACCTCGACCAACCGCGTGGGGGTGCTCATTGGATCTCCAGGGCGACGACCTCCAGCTCCCGGCCGCTCACCAATTGGTGAGCCGGCGTGCCGCACTCGATGCAACAGAGCTGCTGCACGGAGACGACCTCCCGCACGGTCCCACAGGTCGGGCAATACGCCATCACCGGAACCTCCTCGATCACCAGTTCGGCCCCCTCCAGCGACGAGCCTACCCGGGCGATTTCATAGGCCGAGAGGAGCGCTTCCTTGACCACGCCCGCGAGGGGCCCCAGCTTCAAGTAGATCCCCAGAACGCGGACGCCGCCGCACCGCTCGGCCTCTTCCGCGACCACGTCCAGGATGTTCAAAGCAAGGGAAAGCTCGTGCATAAGATGATTGGCTAGCAAATCCTGGGCAAATGTTCTTCTGCCAGCATGGTCACCACCCGTTCGCCGCCGACCACCGACCGCAGGGTCACCAGGCCCGGGTGGTCGTCCACGACCTCGCCGATCAGCGCGGCCTGCTTCCCGAGCGGATGGGACCGCATCACCCCCAGGAGCCGGTCGGTGGTCAGCCGCCCCCCGCTGCCGTGCCCGAGCAAGATCCCATCATACTGCGCATATCACACCGGACAGGTGCCAAACAGCTCGGGGTGGATCGGTTCGGCCCGGGATGCCATCACCGACCTCCACCGACCTGGACCAAGGGGGGCGCGGCCGGCGCCGGGCTGGCTCGCAGGCGACGGCCATAGGCGTAGTACGCCGCGCAGGCCCCCTCGGCCGAGACCATGGTCGCACCCAGCGGCGTCTGGGGCGTGCACTGCGTGCCGAACGCGGGACATTCGTGCGGCTTCTTCATCCCCTTCAAGACCTCGCCGCTGATGCACACGGACGATTCCTCGGTCTCCAGGTCGTCCACGTCGAACCGACGCTCGGCGTCGTGGTCCCGATACTCGGCGCGCAGCCTGTAGCCGCTCTTCGGGATCAGTCCGACGCCACGCCACTTGCGATCGCAGACCTCGAAGACATCCTCGATCAGCCGCCGGGAGGCTGCATTGCCCTCGCGCCGGACCGCCCGGCCGTACTGGTTCTCGACCTCGGCGCGGCCGTCCTCGAGCTGCCGCACGGCGCGGAGCACGCCTTCGAGCAGGTCGATCGGCTCGAAGCCCGTGATCACGACGGGGACGTGATAATGGAGGGCGATCGGCTCATATTCGGTGTACCCCATCACCGTGCAGACGTGGCCCGGGCCGAGGAATCCCTGGACGCGATTGCCCGGCGTCTGGAGGATGGCGGTGATCGCTGGCGGCACCAGGACGTGCGAGACAAGCACGCTGAAGTTGGTCAGCCGCCGCTGCCGCGCCAGCCAGACGGCCATGGCGTTCGGCGGCGCGGTGGTCTCGAACCCGATGGCGAAGAAGACCACCTGGCGATCGGGCCGCGCCGCTGCGAGGTTCACGGCGTCGAGCGGCGAATAGACGACCCGCACGTCGCTCCCCTGCGACCTGAGCTGGAGCATGTCGCCGCGCGAGCCCGGCACGCGGAGCATGTCGCCGAACGAGCAGAAGATGACCTCCGGGCGCGCGGCGATGGCGTGGGCCCGGTCGATCATCTCCAGCGCCGTGACGCACACCGGGCATCCTGGCCCGTGCACCAGCTCGATGCCCGGCGGGAGCACCTGGTCGATCCCGTACCGGACGATCGAGTGCGTCTGGCCGCCGCAGACCTCCATGATGGTCCATGGCCGAGTCACGGTCCGGGCGATCGCGGCGGTCAGCTTCCGCGCCGCCTCGGTGTCGCGGTATTCGTCGAGGTATTTCATGGGGAGGGCACCCGCAACTCGTCGAGTTGATTCATCCCGTCCAGGACCTCGAACACCCGCCGCGCCTCGTCCTCATCGATCGTGCTCAGGGCGAAGCCGACGTGGACCAGCACGTAGTCGCCGATCCGGACCTCGGGCACGTGCTCCAGGCAGACCCGCTTGGCGATGCCGCCGAAGTCGACCTTGCCCATCAACAGGTCGTGCTGGCGGTAGGTCTCCGTCACCTTTCCCGGGATTGCGAGGCACATCGGTCCCTCCTCCAGGAGGCCGAGGGAGCGGATCACCGCGGGCCCAAAGCTCTGTGGCATCAGCCCGCCTCCTCCGCATCCCTCCGCGTCCCCTTGCCTTGATCCATCGCCGCCGTGATTGCAAGCTGTCCTAGTGGACGCCGCCGCAAGCGGTTCCCCGCCGTGTGCTGGGGGCCGTGTTCAGTTCGTCGTCGGCACGTAGCCGCCGTCCACTCGGATGTTGGCCCCGTTGATGTAGTTGGCACGGGGGCTGGCAATGAAGGTCACCAAGTCGACGACCTCCTCGACCCGCCCGATCCGCCCGGTGGGGTTCTCGAAGAACTCGGCCACGCACCGGCGTTCGGCCAGGTCCAGAACGCTTTGCGGGCCTATGATCGATTCCAGGTTTGCAAAGAACTCGGCTACGAACCGGTGTTCGACCTCAGCCCACTCGCCGTGCCACCCCTTCTTCCCGGCAATGTCTTTGATCCACGCTTCGATGTTCGGCGTCAGAACCGGGCCGGGGCTGATGGTGTTTGCCGTCACGCTGGTCCTCGCCAACCCCTTGGCGAGACTGACGGTGAGGTTCACGATCGCCGACTTGGTGGACCCGTAGGCAGCAAATGTCGCCGCGGGTGCGGAGGCAAGGCCGCTCCCGATCTGGATGAGCCGCCCCCACCCCCGCTGCTTCATCTGCGGCAGGAGGTGTCGGATGATGCGGACCACCGAGACGACGTTCTGGTTGTAGAGGTCGAGCCACCGGGCCGGGTTCGGGTCGGTCCACTCGTCCCGGAAGTATGCCCCGGCGTTGTTCACCACGATGTCGATGCCGCCAAAGGCCGCCATCGCTGTCTTGGCGACGTGCGCGGCTTCCTCGTCCGTCGCCAGGTCGCCCAAGGCGACGGCGGCACTCGCGCCGCTGTTTGTGATGGCCTTCGCCACCCGCACGGCCTCGTTCTCCCTGCGGCCATGTACGACGACGGAGGCCCCCTCCTTCGCCAACGACATGGCGATGGCCTCCCCGATGCCGCTGCTGCTGCCCGTCACCAGCGCACGCTTGCCTTCAAGTTGTAAGTCCACCGGGTCCTCCGGGGCTGCGTGGAACAGCCCTCACCTGGATGATCAGTTTTGCCCGGCAGTCCCTTCACTGTCCGGAGGGATGTACCGGGCGTGGGAGGAAAGCTTACATGGCCCTAGCCTGGCTTTCAACCGGATGGTTTCCGGATTTGTCCATCGGAAGTGCCACCCGCCGCCCGGGGCCGGCGCCCCCGCGCGAACAGCGAGTCTCAACGGGGCAGCTCAGGCGCCAGCTTCCACATCTCCGGTGAGCGCCACAGCCGCAAGATGAGCTGTTCGCGGTCGAGCAGGAATTCCTTCGGCAACTTGCCATAGAGCTTGATGGCCAATTCTTCGTCCGAAAGCGCCTCCAGGGTCCAGGCGCCGCAATCAACCTCCATGAGTTGATGGAAGTCAGCGTGGGTGAAGCCATTCATGCCTTGCAAGTCGATATCCTGGCGGTGCGGCATCCAGCCCAGCGGGCTTTCGACCGCGTGAGCCCGGCCGTGGATGCGGTCGATGATCCATTTGAGCACCCGCATGTTGTCGCCGAAACCGGGCCACAGGAAGCGCCCGCTGGGGTCCTTGCGGAACCAGTTCACGCGGAAGATGCACGGCGGGTTCGGGATATGGCGACCGGTGTTGAGCCAGTGGCTGAAGTAGTCGGCCATGTGATAGCCGCAGAAGGGCAGCATGGCCATCGGGTCCCGGCGGACCTCGCCGACCGTACCACTGGCAGCGGCCGTCGTTTCCGAGCCGATGGTCGCCGCCAGATAGACACCATGGCTCCAGTTGAAGGCCTGGAACACGAGCGGCACGGTGGCCGAGCGGCGGCCGCCGAAGATGAAGGCGCTGATGGGCACGCCCGCGGGGTTTTCCCACTCCGGGTCCAGGGTCGGGCACTGCGACAGCGGCGCGGTGAAGCGGGAGTTGGGGTGCGCCGCCTTGCGGCCGCAGTCCGGCGTCCACGCCTGGCCGGTCCAGTCGGTGAGCCGGGCTGGCGGCGTGTCCGTCATGCCCTCCCACCACACGTCCCCGTCCTCCGTCAGCGCCACGTTCGTGAAGACCGTATTCTCCCGGATAGTATTCATTGCATTCGCGTTCGAGCGGTACGACGTGCCGGGCGCAACGCCGAAGAAGCCGTTTTCAGGGTTGATCGCGTACAGGCGGCCGTCCTGCCCCGGCTTGATCCAGGCGATGTCGTCGCCCACCGTGGTCACTTTCCAGCCCGGGAATTGTTCGGGCGGAATCATCATGGCGAAGTTGGTTTTCCCGCAGGCACTGGGAAACGCCGCCGCGACATACGTCTTCTCTCCGTCGGGCGATTCCACGCCGAGGATCAGCATGTGTTCCGCGAGCCAGCCCTGGTCGCGCGCCATGCAGGATGCGATGCGCAGGGCGAAGCACTTTTTCCCCAGCAGCGCATTGCCCCCGTAGCCGCTGCCGAACGACCAGATCGAGGGCTCCTCGGGGAAGTGGACGATGTATTTCTGCTGCCGGTTGCAGGGCCAGGGCACGTCCGGCTGCCCGGGCTCGAGCGGCATGCCGACCGAGTGCGCGCACGGCACGAAGAAGCCGTCGCCCAGGGCGTCCAGCGCGTCGCGGCCCATGCGCGTCATGATCCGCATCGACACCACGACATAAGGCGAATCGGTGACCTGCACGCCGATGTGGGCGATTGGCGAGCCGATCGGCCCCATGCTGAACGGCACGACGTACATGGTGCGGCCGCGCATACATCCGTTGAAGAGTGCCTCCAGGGTCTGCTTCATCGCGACGGGATCGATCCAGTTATTGGTCGGTCCCGCATCGTCCCTGCGGAGACTGCAGACGAATGTTCGGTCTTCGACCCGGGCCACATCCGACGGGTCCGAGAGGACCAGGTGACAGTTGGGCCTCTTCTCCGGGCTCAGGAGGCGAAAGGTCTCTTTTTGCACGAGCAGTTGGCAGAGCCCGTCGTATTCCTCCTGCGAGCCGTCGCACCAGACCACGTCGTCGGGCCGGCACATCACTGCCATCTGCTCGACCCATCGCCGCAGCAGTGGCCGCTCCCTGTTCACTTCTGGTAATGCTCGGGGCATGAATGGCTCCTCCCTCGAGAAGTACGGCGATCTCGTTCGTCCCGGCGGCCTCTTCACTTCTGGTAATGCTCGGGGCATGAATGGCTCCTCCCTCGAGAAGTGCGGCGATCTCGTTCGTCCCGGCGGCCCAGGGGTTGATCCCTCGCATCGGTGCACATTTCAACCCCTCGCTGACGCTTTTTCAGGGCCAAGGAGAAGTTCCGGGCCTTTTTGACACCCGGCAGCGGAGAAGCCCGATGTTCCGCGGAGAAACCCTCGATGTTCCGGCGAGGAGTCGCCCGTGTTGTTTTTGAAATCAATTGCATAGCGGCACTGTGGTAGCCAAATCGGCGCTAGCGGTCATCGTGGTCTTGCCATCGGGCCCTTGCGCCTCCAGGTTGACATGTTCGCCGACCGGCGTGCCGATCAGGCGAAAGGGGGCGAGGTCGAAGAGTGGCGCCTGGCCTCGAAACGCGAAGGCGGTCACTGACCGGTGCGCGTGGAAGCGCACCAGTTCCATCAACAGTACGGCCGTGAGTGGGCCATGAACCACCAGGCCCGGATACCCTTCCACGGTCGTGGCATAGGTTCGGTCATAGTGGATGCGATGAGCGTTGAACGTGAGAGCTGAGAAGCGAAACAGCAGTGTCGGGTCGGGGGTGATCATCCGCGTCCACGAACCTGCCGGAGCCGGCGCGAGTTCGCAGGGCTCGGGGGCGCCGACAGGCGCGCCGGGTTCGCGATAGACGATGTCCTGCTCCTCTTCGATGCAGACTTCGCCGTCCTGGTGAATGCGGTGCTCGACGGTCACAAACCCCAGTTTGCCCGTCCGTCCTTCCTTTTCGGAAACATCTCGGATCACCGACTGCCGGCGCGCCGGCTGGCCGATCATCAGCGGCTTCAGGAAGCGCATGCGGGCGCCGGCAAACATGCGCCTCGGCAACTCGATCGGCGGCATGAAGCCGCCGCGCTGTGGGTGGCCGTCGAGTCCGAGCCGCGACTGCGGAACTCGCGGCAGGAAGAAGAACCACTGCCACAACGGCGGCAACGGGGACCCCGGCACAAACTCCGTGGTGGTATCGTCCAGCATGGCAGCGGCGGCCTGTACCGGGGCCAGTGCGATCAATTCCTCCTTCTCCTCGGTGCGGCCGATCCAATCCGAATACGATGCTCTCATCGGTTCATCCCTTCCGAGAGTTCGATCGGCCCGGCAATCACATGCTTGTCGCGCAGCTTACCAATCTGTCCGTCGGACAAGTGCAGGATCTCGCTCAGCACTTCGTCCGTATGCTCGCCCAGGGTCGGGGCGCGCCGGGGTGATGAACGCTCCTCGCCCGAGAACTGAAGCGGAGATCCAGGCACCAAGTAGCTGCCGATCCCGGGCTGCTCAAGAGTCGAGAACATCGGGTTCAGGGCCGAGCAACGTGGGTCTCCTTCCACCATTTGTCGGAAGGTCTGATAGGGGCCCCAGCAAACGGCCGTGCCATCGAAGGTTTTCTGAACCTCCTCGAGCGTGCGTTCGCGGAACCAGCGCGTCAGCACCGCCGAGATGGCCTCACGAGCCTTGAAGCGGTCGCCCTCCCGGGACAGGTCGACGTCGAGCAGAGATTCGATCATCGCGAGCTTGTCGATCAGGCCCATCGCCTCACCCAGCGCCCGCCATTGTCTCTGAGTGATCGCAACAATGTAGACGATTCGGCCATCGCGCGTTTCGAAATCGCGTCCGTATGCGCCATAGAGGTAGTTGCCGGTGGACTGCCGGTCCTCGCCGTTGACCTGAACTTCGGCGATGTAACCAAGATGGCCCACCATGGCGAACGCAACGTCGGCGAGCGGCAGCCTGATGTACTGTCCCTGACCCGTGATTCGCCGATGACGTTCGGCCGCAAGAAGCCCCATCGCCGCAGTCACTCCTGTGATTGCGTCCCACGCCGGAAGGACGTGGTTGACCGGGTTGACCGGCTGGTTGCCATGTCCAGGGCCGGTGATAAACGGAAACCCGACCGCACAGTTCAGCGTGTAATCGACAGCCGTGCTGCCGTCCGGATTACCGGTCACATTCATCATGATCAGGTCCGTGCGCCGCTGACGCAGGGTTTCGTAGCCGAGCCAGCCCGAAGTCGGGAAGTTAGTCAGGAAGATTCCGCTGCCTTCACCCGGAGCGGCAATCAGTGCGGCAATGAGTTCCTGACCCTCCGGGCTGCGCGTGTTGACGGCGATCGAGCGCTTCCCCTTATTGAGGCCCGCCCAATAAAGACTCCTGCCGTCGCGAGTAACGGGCCAACGTCGTGCATCGAGTCCGCCTTCGATCGGGTCGAAACGGATCACGTCCGCGCCCATCTGTCCCAGAGTCATCCCACAGAGGGGTGCGGCGACGAAGGCCGCGCCTTCAATCACGCGCAAACCGTCAAGGATCTTGTTCATCGACGCCTCCGGCACTATGTGGTGCCGCCTCTTTTGACAACGACCAGAGCGTAACTTGCTCTAGTGAACCCGGCGAGTTTACCCGCGCGTAGGCATCAGCACCTCGTAGTCGAGATCGAGCACCACTGCCGGGTCGTATTGGCCGTCGGCATTCCTATACGGGAAGCCGGCACACGCGCGATCTTTGGTGGCCACCGTGCGCAGCTTCAACGCTCCCAGATCGCTACGCCCCGGCAGAGGCATCTTGTCCAGCACTTGCGACCAGGCATAGACCGTATCGCCGGCAAAGCTCGGGGCCACGTGGCGGCCGCCGTTGATGGCTGCGATCCTGATGGCATTGGCGAGACCGTTAAAGGAGAGAGACCGCGCCAGGCTGATAATGTGGCCGCCGTAGATGATGCGGCGTCCGAAACGCCCCTCTTTCTCGGCGTGCTGGTTGAAGTGCACCCTCGCCGTGTTCTGGTAGAGGCGGGTCGCCATCATGTGCTCGGATTCTTCGATCGTCATCCCGTCTACGTGATCGATCTTCTCGCCGATCTCGTAGTCGTCCCACAGATGAGGGCTGCCGGCGAGCGCCGTGTCGTAGCCGCGGAATTGCAGGCCCGGAGGCACGATCAACTCCGTGGGATCGACCGCTTGGGGAAGGTCGGGGATCACCGGCTCCGGCGCCTTGGCTGACGGGTCCTTTTTCCTCACCATCACCCAGCGGCAGTAGTCCACCACCATCTCGCCGCGCTGATTAACACCGGTCGAGCGTACATACACCACACCGGTCTGGCCGTCCTTGTTCTGCTTCAGCCCGATCACGGTCGAGGTCGCGCTGACCGTGTCGCCGCAATACAAGGGCGCGCCGAACCTCCCTGCGGCGTAGCCCAAGTTCGCGATGGCGTTCAGCGAAATGTCCGCAACCGTCTTGCCGAATACCAGATTGAACGCGAGCAGGTCGTCGACAGGCGCCCGCGGAAGTCCGACGGATGCGGCAAAAGCCGCGGACGAATTCACCGCGAACCGGCTACCGTAGAGCGCCGTGTAGAGGACGACGTCGCCCTCGGTGACCGTGCGTGGCGTGGCGTGGACGATCCGCTGGCCCATGCGGAAGTCCTCGAAGAAATTCCCAGGATTCGTTTTCGCGCTCATGGTCGGTCACCAGCCATAGGCCTGGGCAAGCTCGGGATCGCGCTTCGCAACCAGCCGCGCCAGGTCGACGATCACCTTGGCCTGTTTCCAGGTGGCATCATCCTGCATCTTGCCGTCGAGCATCGCCGCCCCGGTGCCGTCGGGCATCGCTTCGAGGATGCGCCTCGCGAACAGCACCTCCTTCACGTCGGGGCTGAACACGCGCTTCGCGATGGCGATCTGGCTCGGATGCAGGGTCCATGCGCCGGCGCAGCCCATCAGAAAGGCGTTTCGGAACTGAGCCTCGCACGCCGCCCCGTCCTGAAAATCGCCGAACGGTCCGTAAAAGGCGCGGATGCCGCAGGACATGCAGGCATCGACCATGCGGGAGATCGTGTAATGCCACAGGTCCTGCTGAAAGAACATGCGGTCCTGATGGCCCTCGACGGCATCGGCCAGCACGCCGTACGAGGGATGTCCGCCGCCGACCCGCGTGGTTTTCATGCCGCGCGAAGCGGCCAGGTCCGCGGGCCCCAGGCTCATGCCGTGCAGGCGCGGACTCGCGGTCGCGATGTCATCCACGTTCCTGACCCCCTGGGCGGTCTCCAGGAGGGCATGAATCAGGATCGGTTTCGTGACGCCGTGCTTGGCTTCGAGCTGCGCCAGCAGTTGGTCCACGAAGTGAATGTCCCAGGGTCCCTCGACCTTCGGGATGATGATGACATCGAGCTTGTTGCCGATCGCGGCGACGATCTGCATCATGTCGTCGAGGAACCACGGGCTGTTCAGCGCGTTGACGCGGGTCCACAGGGCGGTGTCGCCGAGATCGGCATCCTTTGCCACCCTGATGAAGCCGGCGCGCGCCGCCTCCTTGGCCTCGGCGGGGATGGCGTCCTCCAGGTTGCCGCAGAGCACATCCACCTGCTTCGCGGTCTCCGGAACTCGCGCGCAGATCTTTTCGATGTGCGGCGGGAAGAAATGGATCATCCGCTCCGGACGGACGGGTAACTCGCGGAGGGGCGCCGGGGCTCCGATGGCCAGCGGCTTATAAAAGTGTGCAGGCAGTTTCATCAGCTTCCTCCCGAATTCCGGACGTGCGTCGGCGCCAGGACACAGATCGCCCTCGGCCGGGCGCCCCGTCAACATCATCCCCGTAGGGCTCAGATCACGCGCTGTGTGCGCAGCTCATCCACTTCGGCGTCGCTCAGGCCGAGCAATCCTTTCAGTACCTCGTCGGTGTGCTGTCCCAGCTTTGGGCCAAGGTGATTGATCCGGCCCGGCGTCCTGGAAAGTCTCGGTACTACGTTGGGCACGATGACCGTCTCAACCAGGTCCTCGTCATCGATGGCGACCAGGTTCCGGCGGGCGTGAAACTGGCGGTCCCCGAAGATGTCGGCGATGTTGTTCAACGGCCCGGCCGGCGCCCTGGTTGCCTCGCACCTCGCGAGGACCTGGTCCCGAGTCAGCGACCCGCACCAGTCGCGCACGATCTCGTCCACGTCCTGCCGGCTTTCCAGGCGCGTTTTCTGTTCGCCGTAGAGGCTGCTGGAGGCGAGTTCAGAACGGCCCATCGCCTCGGCCAGACGCGCGAACAGCTTATCGGTTGTGCAGGCGATGGCCACCCACTTGCCGTCCTTCGTCGGGAAGTGACCGTAGGGGCAGGCGCTCCTGATGTGCGGCCCGTGGCGCTCGCCGACCGTGCCGTACATGGCGTAGGCCGGGGCGAGTTCGTCCGTGCAGCGGAAGACGGACTCGTAAAGCGCGGTGTCGATGTACTGGCCGCGGCCCGTCTTCTCCTTGTAGTGCAAGGCCAGCAGGACGCCGACGCAGCCAAAAAGGCCGGACAGATAATCGCCCAGCGTCGTCGAGCCGGGCGTGACGGGTGTGCCCTTGGGCATGCCGGAGAGATACGCGAGGCCGCCGACGGCGTGGGCGATGCGGGCGAAGCCGGGCCGGTCCTTGTAGGGACCGTATTGCCCGTAGCCCGAAACGCGGAGCATGATCAGTCCGGGGTTGATCTCGTGCAGCACCTCCCAGCCGAGCCCCCATTTCTCCAAAGTCCCCGGGCGGAAATTCTCACA
>JBEKTN010000037.1:0-31637 GCA_049516015.1 Isosphaeraceae bacterium
CTTCCGGCTGCTGGCCAAGCTTTGCCGGGCGGGATTCGTTAACCCGCAGGGTTGCAATGAAAGGTTTCCAAGTTCGAGTCTCTTCCCCCTTTCTCGAGCTTACCTGACGCTATGTCACCTTTAACCTTCTCATTGATTCCGTGCACCCTTTGCTTCCTGGGTTCGTGTTGACGGTTTGAGCCGATCCGAGCATACTCCCCAGGACCCGACCGAGTCGGTCCTGACGGTGACCCTCCCGGCGCGGACTCTTTGAATCTCACCTCGAAGCATCCCCGCGCGATCTGTCGCGACCACGCTGATCTGTCCTTCAGGCGTCCCCCGGATGGTAGCGGCCCGGGAAAAGGGTGACGGCATGGTCGACCGCCGGCCTGCCAAACTCAGACCGTGGCTGGACGAGGACGGGTCTTGCCTGCTGGCGTTCCCAACCTCTTTCGGGGCCGCTCCGTTCGCCCGATCCCTCAGAGCAGGACACGGATGTCATGCGACAGGCTTTCTTGATCGCCCTCATGCTGCTTGTCCTGAGCGTCTTCGGCAAGACGCTCGGTGCCGCAACTGGCGCCTCTGAGATCCTCGACCAGGCAAGGACGCTGGTGGCCAACCGCGAGTATCAGAAGGCCGCGGCGATGCTGGAAGAAGGACTTCCGGGATCGCCACCGGCCGACCGAGGCGACATGGTCGGCCTGCTGCGCCAGGCTTATCAGAGCCTGATCAGCCAGGCCGAGGCCGCCGGCAAAGTTCGCGAGGCTGCGGAGTATCGAGACAATCTCGCCATCCTCGAACAGGTTCCTGCCAAGCCCTCCGTGAACCCGGCGAGACCGAACCCAGCCCATGCACCCGACCCGTCACCTGCTTTGCCGGCCCCGGCTGCGACTGACCCGCGGCCGCAACCGGCGGATTCTTTCCGTATTCCCCGATCGTCCGCGAGCCCCGATCAACAACCGTTCAAGGAACCGAGCTCACTGCCTGAACCCGCCCCTTTACCAACCCTCGAAGAACCCGGTTCGGCCGGCATCGATTCTCATCCGGTCATCCCGCCACCGAACAAGGTCCCGGCTCGCGGCAATCCGGCTCTGCGGGCCGGGGCCGGGATCCGGGAGCCAGGCAATGCGACCACTCCTGCCGGGGCGGGAGAAGAGCCTCATTCCCGGCCCGAACACGACGGCGAGACGCCCGCCGGTTCGACCCAGCCCTTGAGTTCGAATTCAGAACTGGCCCAGGCGGATCAATGGTTCACGGACAAGAAATACGCCGAGGCGGGCCAGGCTTACGCACGCCTCGCCGCGCAGAATCAGCTTCCGGTCCAGCGCAAGCAGGTCTGGGCATACTGTCGCTGGGTTGCCGTGGTCGCGCTCATCAATGCCCATCCCAAGTCGGACCGGGAGTGGGACGACATCGAACAGGAGATCCGGAGCATCCAGAAGTTGACTCCCGGGAACTGGTACGGCGAGTATCTGCAGAACCGGGTTGCGGAAGCACGGCGGGGACGTGGCTCCGCCCGCGTCGGCAAGCTCGTCGTCCGTGGTTCGGCTCCCGACGAGAACCCGCCGTCCAAGTTCCCGCGCCTCCTGGCCCGAGCCCGGCCGGCCCCGGTCTCGCCGCAGGAAGCAATCTCCGGCGGTGCAGGCGAACAACCCCTGGGCCTGCCCGGAGCGGCTGCTCCACAAGACTCGCACCTTGAGCCGGAACCAGCAGCTCCCGGCGGGGGAGCCCCAGCTCCAGTGGGCGACCAGGGAAGCCAGCCCGGCAGCCCCGCCGGCGCGGTTCCGGTGCAACAATCTGGCCAGGAGAGCGGTGTCGGCGCGGCGGAAAGCACTCCCGCAGCGCCCCTGCCCCTGGCATGGCACGTTCGCGAGACCGCGAACTTTCGGATTTATCATACCGATCCCGTCCAGGCCGAGCAGGCGGCCCAGGCCGCCGAGGCAGTTCGCACCCAACAAGCCAGGCGCTGGGGAAGCTCGGCTGCTCGCGCGCCCTGGTCGCCCCGGTGCGATATCTACCTCTATCCCACACCCAAAGACTTCGCCCAGTTGACCGGACAGCCCGAGACCTCTCCCGGCTTCTCGACGATGGGAGTCAACGGTAACAGAATCGTCGCGCGGCGCGTCAACCTGAGGGCCGATCACCCCCAGTTGCTCGCCGCGATCCTGCCTCATGAGGTCACGCACGTGGTGCTTGCCGACCTGTTCACTCAGCAGCAGATCCCGCGCTGGGCCGACGAGGGAATGGCCGTGCTTGCCGAGCCGCCCGCTGAGCAGGCCAGCCGCGCCTCGGAGCTTACCGAGCCACTGAAGGAAGGGCGCGTCTTCAAGCTCAGTGAGCTCATGGCCATCGACTATCCCAGTGCCGAGGCCTGGAACCTGTATTACGCCCAGAGCGTGTCGCTGACACAGTTCCTGGTGGCGCAGGGTAGTCCCGAACAGTTCGTCGGCTTCGTGCGCGGCGCCCAGCGTAAGGGTGTCGAGATCGCCCTCCGCGAGTCTTATCACATCGAGGGCTTTGCCGAGCTGGAGAACCGCTGGCAGACCTTCGCCCGCCGCCAGGCCGCCGAGATCGCGGCCTCCAACCGGGACGCCCCCTCCGCATCCAACAGGACGAGGCGGGAATAAGTGATCATGCCATGGAACAGTCGGCCGCGAGATCGCTCGCCCGCAACCACTCCTCAAGGGTCTGCCCGATCGCCGCGGGATTGAAGTTGACATGAACGTCGACGAGCATATTGTCATCTGTACCGAGGTGAACCCACCAGCCCGGACCGCCCGGGTCGAACCCGCGCTGAAGGGCGGCCACCCCCGAGAGCATCAGACGTAGACGCTCGGCCTGGCTATCGCCCGCGGCGGTGCTCACGATCACGGGCCGCCAGCGGCCCCGCTGGTCGCGGTAGATCGCCTCGGAACAGCCGCGAAGTACGGTCGAGTGATTTTCGTCGAGCGGCCAGGCGATGGTCCACTCGAGGTTGCGCTCGATCGGGCGTCGGGCTCGTGCCGCATCACGGAGCTCCTGGAACACAGGTGTCGCGAGCCAGGGTTCCAGCCATGTCACGGCCTCGGCAATCAGGGAGGTACTGGCCGCGGGCGCTTGTCGCGCGCCCACGCGGGCGCACGCCTCGGCCAGCGGCTCGCCGCGCAGCAGTCCCTTGTCGGCGATCATCGCCCGGATCAAGCGGTCCAGGCGCGCGGCTCGGGGAGACAGCCGGCGAGCGGGATCGAAATCGATCAGCCCCGGTCGGGGCGATGGCCGGAGAACCTGTTCGGGCTCGCCGATCTCCGTCTCCACGATGGCGCGCTCGATCGCCGATAGTCTCTGAGCGAGGGGCGGGCGGGCGGGCTCACCCTCCGCTGCAGGCGGAGTCGACGTCGTGACATGGATTCGAGGAACCGGCCATGTCTCGGGCAGGCCAGCCAGGCAGAGGCCGGTTTGCCAGTCGAAGCGATCCCAGAGAAGCTGCATCGCCGGCGACTCGGGCCTGGGGTCCGCCGGCAATCCCGAGGAGAGAATCAAGTGATCCCGGGCTCGCGTGGCCGCCACGTAGAAGAGCCGGATTGCTTCCCGGCGGTTCTCATCCTCCTCGATTGCCCGGAACGTCAGCCAGCCCAGGCTATGTTCCGACAAGGATTCTGCTTCGCCACCTGGTCGCGTGGGTAGTGGGGCAACGGGGCGTACCACGAGCCCGAGGTCGGGATGAAAGCCCAGCCACTGGGTTCGGGAATCGGTCTCGCGATTCAAATCGGGAATCACCACGATCGGGAATTCCAGCCCCTTGGCCTGATGAATCGACATCAGGCGAATGTTGGTGCTTTCTTCCTCGGTTGCGGCTGCGAGCTCCTCGCGAGGGGGTTCATCCAGGAAACCGCGTAGCCGGGCCACAAGGTCGGCAAGTGTGAAGCCACCTTGGCGATCGAACTCGCGCGCGATGAGCAGAAGCTTACGAGCATTCGCCAGCTTGCGCGCGCCGAGAAACTCGCAAACCAGCGACGCCTCGAAGCCCGACTCATCCAGAATCTGAGTGACGATCGCGGCCAGACCGACGCGATCCTTGATTTCGCGCCATCGGGCCAGCAGGGACCTGGCCCTTGCCGTCTGGTTCCGGTCGTGCTGAGAGAGCTGAAGGATTTCTTCTGAACGCTCGAGGCCTGCGATCAGCCCTCCGGGGAAGGCGCGGGCAAGCCAGAACAAGCCGTTGTCACTGAGCGAGAAAAACGGACTCCGCAGGGCTCCAGCGAGTGCGACCTCGTCGCACGGGTCCTCCACGATCGATAGCAAGTTGATCACGTCGTGAATCTCTTGCTGCGCGTAGAAGGCCGAGCCCCCCAGCGTGTGATAGTCGAACCCTGCGTCGGCCAGGGCGCGCTCATAGATCGCGACGTCGGTCATCGCCCGAAACAGAAAAGCGATGTCGCCAGCGTGTGCGAGTCTCGGCTCCCTGGTATTGCGATCAAGAATCGTCCAGCCGGCCTCGAGCTGCTGGCCGATCCAGCGCGCCAGCGTCCGGGCTTCGTTTTCGCGCCGGTCGTGGGCCGTCGTCTTCACGCCTTCGGCGAGCTCGGGCTCGGTGGGTTCGGGAGGAAGCGCCCAGACGAACGTGACGGCTGGTTGGCCGGTCAAGTCCTTGCGGACCGGAACCAGGCGGTGTTCCTCCTGGTCTGCCGGTTCCTCACCGGGCCCGGCCTCGGCGAAATGCTCGGCGAACAGAGCGTTGACGAAATGAATCACTCCGGGAACGCTTCGAAAATTCTCGGTCAGGTTCTTGCGGCCCGCGTCGGGGAACTTATCGCGCCACTGGTCGAAGATTCCCGGTTCCGCGCCCCGAAACCGGTAGATTGACTGTCTCACGTCGCCCACGACAAACATCCGGCCGCGCTGGAATTCCGCTCCAGCCAGCATTTCGAGGATCTCGGTCTGGACCCGATCGGTGTCCTGAAACTCGTCGACCAGCACGAACTCAATGGAATCGCTTTCCCCCGCAACCGAATCGGACGCAAGGATCTCAGGCCGTTCGCGGAGCAGTCCGTGGGTCTTGACCAGCAGATCGTCAAAATCCAGGCCGCTGCGCCCTTCCTTGATCGACTCGTAGGACCTTCGCACCTGCGCGGCCAGCCGTGCCAGGTGCAGGCTGGTCCGGGCCGACTCGCGGGTCGATTCTTTGTCCCATAGAAGTTTTGCTTGAATCCGCTTGATTTTATCTCGCAAGCCCTCGAACTCGTTCTTCACGTCATCTTTGATCTGGCCAGACGGCCAGACATCGCTTCCTCTCAAGTCGTTGATGCGCGCAAGCTCCCGGGTCTTTTCCAGCAGCTCGTCGGAGCATCGTCCCGATTCCAGCTCCGGAAGCCGGTCCAGCATGTCTCGGAGGCGATCCTTCAACTTGGAGTGAGAAGCATCGATCCTGCTCAGCAACTGCCGGCAACGACTCGCCGCGGAAGACAGACCCAGAAGAGTGGCGAAACGTCCCCGCTGGTTCCAGACCGATTGCCAGCGGTCCACGACCTGCTCGACAGTCAGTTTGGTCCACTCATCCAGGTCGCCCGTGGTCCTCATGGCGACGAGCAGCCCCATGGCCTCTCGGATCTGGGCCAGTCCGTAGTTGCTGGCCAGGGCGATCAGATCCTCGTTTCTGCCGGCAAGCAGGCGCCGAAGTGTGATGCGCACGGCCTCGTCACGGAGCGAGCCGGCGATTGCGGCATCGAATACGGTGAATTCAGGATCGATTCCAATCTCGATGGCGTGGGTTCGCAGCAGGTGCGCGCAGAACTCGTGAAACGTGCCGATCGGCGCTGCTTCCAGTGCCCGGAGCACCATGCCCCAGCGCTCGACTTCATGCCCCGCGCGGAGTCGAGCGCGGCAAAGTCGTCGAATTCGCTGGCGGAGCTCGCGGGCCGCCTTTTCGGTAAAGGTCAAGGCGACCAGGGAACCAAGCGGGCGACCTTGCTGACCCTCGATTTCGCGCCGGTACCGTTCGGTCAGGACAAGAGTCTTGCCACAACCTGCGCCGGCCCTCAGGGCCACGCTGGCCTCTGCCACTTCAAGGGCTTCGTGCTGTTCTCGAGTCAGCGGCGGGCCGGAGACCTGGGCATCATTCATGACGCAGGCCCCGGAGCAGCCGCCTCGGAATCATCCGATGAGTTTTTCTTCATCGAGTCGCCCCCCCCTTGCCTCACTCACTTCGACCACGGCGTGATTGAATGCTCAATTGAAGATCGTCGTCTTCGCCACGCCGTTTACCGGCCAGACGAACCTGGCGAATTCGGCAGATCGACCGAAAATCGCAATAGCTCTCGCATCCCGCCTTCCGAGAATCCACAGCAAAGACGCCATCCCGAATGCGCTCGACGACGCCCAGGACGTGAGTCTCGAGCTCATCCTTGACCTGTTGCCAGTCCGGGAACGTGAGCTCCTTGTACCCGTCCTTCTTCAGTCCCCAGTAGCCCACGCCGGCTGGCCCGGCGGCGTCATTGCCCAGGATGAGTTTCTCGACCGCCATCGCATAAAGAAGGAGCTGGAGCATCTCTCCCCTCTTCACTTCGGCAAGGGAGGGGACCGAGCCGGTCTTGTAATCGATCACGCGGAAGAACCGGCCTGACGGAGTCTCGAGCAGGTCGATCCGGTCGATTCTGCCCCGGAGCTTCACGACCCTGTCGCCGCTGCCAATCTCGAGCATCGGGTAGGGTGTATCATCGGAACCGAAACCCTCCTCGAAAAGATGGGGGACGGGCCTCGGTCCGCCCTGCTTTTCATAGTCTTCGCGCTGAGCCAGGTAGAAAGCCATGATCCGCTCGGTCCGGCGACGCTCCATCTTTCGCAATCCGGCCTCAAGGTCAGACGCCTCGGCCGGTTCTCGCCCCAAGACCTGGTCGATCGCGGCTGGAACCAGGTCCTCGATGTTTTCCGGGCTTCCTCTTTCCTTGATGAGGCCCTCGAACTTTTCGAGAATGTCGTGGATCACACTCCCCCGCCTGGTGAAATCTTCGTCCAGCTCGTCGCTCTCCTCGAGGGGCTTGAGCTTCAGGACAACTCTGCTGAAGAAGTGAAACGGGCAGGCGATGTAGGTTTCGATCTGGCTCGGGCTGTAACAGAACGTGGCACCGAGGTCTGACCCGACCAGGGCGATCGCGGCCGGATCGCTGAGTACTCCTTCAAACGCGCTGAAGGGTGTTCCCCGCAGCCGCCGCTGGAGTACGCGCAGGGCCGCGGCGGTTGCTTCCAGCACGTGACGATGCAACGGATTTCGGGCCAGGCGGCTGAGCTCGCGATTGTCTCCCTGCTCGCTGGCCAGGGCGGCCGCACGAACCCTGGCGTCAGCAGGTGTCCCGGCCATTTCACCAGGTTCGATGAGCGCCGGATGAAACCGAGAATACGCCACGTGGCAAGCGCCCAGAGCTTCCGGAGTCAGCCGGCCCAGGAAGTGGTCGAGAAACCCCGCCCGCAGAAGCTCCTGACCCTTGCTGTCGGTCGTCGGATAGATCAAGGTCAGGCTGGACACCGCGGAACCCAGGACGCGCAAAAAACGGCACATCTCTTGCCCATATACCGTGCGGCAAGAGAGATCCGGTGCCTTGCCGGTCCGCAGCGCCAGGAATGGCTCGATCGATGCTCGCTCAGGGAAGGATCCCTCCACCAGGTCGGCGAGAATGACGTGATCCGCCCTGGCCCCCGCCGCCCTGCCGACCGTCGTTACCCGGATCGAACCCCAGGCGGAAGTGGTTGGGTCGATGCGAATCTCGGCCACGATCGCATCCATTTCCGCCACGAAGTCAGACCAGGTCATCGGCTCGTGTCCCCGTCCCAAACGGTCCAGGACATCGGCGTGATCGTCAAGGGAATCCCAGAGCGTATCGAGGGATGTCGCGCCGGCCGCGTCCAGCCCAAGACCCCGGGCGACCTGGCGAAGCTGAGCGACATGGCCCGGCCATGGTCGCGCTTGCTCCATTGGGATCAGCAAGTCGAACAGTCGTTCAACCAGATCGCGGGCCTGCCTGATCCGTTCAGGCGGGTTCCTTGGATCACCAGGTTGCTGCAAGGCCCGATCCAGCTCCTGAAGCAGTTGCGTGTGGCCCCGGAACGCGGAGGTCGCCTTGACGGCCGAGGCGGCGGAGGCAAGAGCCAGCCGATCACAATTCGGCCAGGCCGGGCGGACCTGCCCATTTCTGAGCAATCGCACTACCTGCTCTGTCTCCCACTCCTGGAGCGGGAGGCGCGCGGCCATTCGCAGCGCCGACACGGCGGGCTCGGCCTGAAGCGATCCGCGCTCATCGGCATGGGCGTGCAAACCCCAGGAACGCAAGACTTCGACGACAAGATCGGCCTGCTCGCTCCATTTGCGAAACAGGATCAGAATCTCCTCGCCGGGCACCCCTTCTTGAAGAAGACCACGAACCTGGCGGGCCACCAGCCGGCCCATTCCCTCTCCTTGCGGCACCCCCTTGACGGCCAGGCCCTGGGGGGCCGACACCGTGGGCCCGCTTCCCGGAGAGTCGCGGAAAAGCAGATGTTCCATGGAACGCAGCCCGGCCGGCCGCTCGCCCGGGCAACTCATCTCGGTCTCGACAAATCCCTGGTCGAGCAGTCGGGCGCGAACCGCGGCGGCCGCGAGATAAACCTCTCCGATCGCGGGGTCCGACTCGCATGTCAAGGCGACCTGGACCGGCCCGCCCCGCCGCAGGGCATACTCCAGCACACGAAGGTGGGCGGGCGTGGATCCCTCATATTCGAGAAATGTCCACGACTCCGGAGGGTTCGACCGGGCTCGAGCGACCGGACGATCAGCTCGGACCAGGTGGTTTGAAGCCCAGACCGAGATCCCCGCGTCATCCTCGGCGCCGAGCCGGGCCAGCAGCTCACGATAGCGAACGTAGGTCGTCCACTCCGCGGCTGCAATGGGATCAGAATCGCCAGGACCAACCCCGCGCTCGCGAGCAGGACGCTCGGCGATCGTCCAGGCCCGGATCCGGTCCCGAAGCCTCCGGCGGTATCCCGGCCAGTCGATGACAGCATCGATCGACCGGGTCAGCCCCTGGTTGTGGACCTGTGTAACCGCTTCGCGAAAGACTGCCCGGGCCGCTGACTCCGAGAGCCATGACGGTCCTTGGCTGACCCGGCTGAAGATCTCACGCCAGAGATCGTCCCAGGAGTAGACCCGAGGCTCTTTGCCTCCCGCCCTGGTCCTGGTCGCCAGCTCGCGGGCCACCTGGTCGCGCGCCAGCGGCGTGGGCACGATCCAGAGCCCCCCCGGCTCGCTTCCCAGCTCCGCCAGCAGACAGTCCCGCAGCGCGGCTCCCGGCGGGCCGGTCCAAAGCCTGTGGTGGGCGGGCATCGAGCGATCCTCCGGACTTCGACGAAACAACCAGGACCACGATTCCCAGGATGATCAAGTATACAGAAAAATACCATAGCTGCCCGGCCCGAACAACTCTTATCAGCCAGAGAATGGCCATGTAGCCGACGATCCCGGCCACGATCGTCGCGACCACCATCCGGGCGATGCCATCGGGCGTCAGCGCCAGTGCGCGGGGGCCTGTGAGCGTGTCTTTCAGTTCGGACAGGGCTGCCCCGGAGATCGCGGGGACGGCGATCAGGAGGCTGAAACCGACGGCCCAGACAGGGGAGAACCCGAGTGCCAGCGCCGAGGCGATGGTCAGGGCGCTACGGCTCACGCCGGGCAACGGCGCGAACATCTGGGCCAGGCCGATCAGCAGTGCGTCCAGGAAGGTTGTCTCGGCAGGCCCCTTCTTCCCTGCCGTTCCATGCAGCTTCAGGCTCACCAGCAGTAACACGGTGGCCGTGATCAGGAAGCCGATGCCGGCCGCTTGACTGCTCTCGAAGGTCTTCTTGATCCAGTCGATGAAGAAGAGCTTCAGGGGGATCAGGGGCAGCGTGGCGACAATCGCCAGCAGCCCCACCCGCCAGACCGAAGCGCGCTCGAAACCCGGGGGCACGTCCTTCGCTCCCAGCAGGAATCCCCGCGCGCCGGAGAAGATCGAACTCCGGTAATGGAGGAGAATCGCCGCCAGTGTCCCTACGTGGAGCATGATGTCGAAAAACAGGTTCTCCTCACCGCTGTGCGGTCTGCCGGTCAGCCAGGCAAAGATCTGCTGGGTAATGACCAGGTGGCCGTCGCTGGAGACCGGCAAGAACTCGGTGATGCCCTGCACCACGCCGAGGATCAGAGACTCAATCCATTCCATATCAATCCCTCGTGGCCTGGCTGCGCAGAGCGGGCATCGCGTTCACAAGATAAATGGCACCGCTGTAGACCGTCAAAGCGACCGCCAGCCAGGTCGAGATGTCCCGGACCCAGAGCAGCCATCCTGGCGGTGACGTCAGGGAGAGCCCCAAAAGTGCGGCGGAGATCGAAAAGCATTGCACCGTGGTCTTGAGCTTGCCGGCCAGCTTGGCCCCGAACGCTTTCCCCTGCCCTTCGAGCAGGCTGCGCAGACCCTGGATCAGCAGCTCGCGGACCACGATGGCCGTGACCATCCAGGGATAAACACCTGTCTTTTCAGAAATCGACGCCAGGTAGATGTAGCAGCCCGAGACGATGACCTTGTCAACCAGGGGGTCAAGCTGGCGGCCGATCGGCGTGCCCTGCTTGAGCAGCCGCGCGAAATAGCCGTCGAGCGCATCGGACAGCGCGGCGAGGATGAACGCAGCCAGGGCGATCGCATACCGGTCCAGCCCCATGAACGCAAAGACGACCGCTGCGAGGGCCAGTCTTGCCACCGTCAGCGTGTTGGGGACGTTCCAGAAGTGGGGCTCGGCTATTTCAGCGGCGGTTCCCGCTGCGGCCGTCGAGCCGCGGTCGTGGCTACGGTTCATGGCATCCCGTCCAGGATGGTCAATGAGGCCGCCGGCCTCTTTCGCGGCCGGGGACGGGCCCGCCTCCGTCGCGGCGCCGCGGAGGCAGAGACCGGGCGAGCGACCAGGTCGTAGCCCTGGGCGCCCACGATCTGGCAGGAGATCATGTCGCCGGGCTGAAAGTCGGTGCCCGGAATCAGCGTCAGTCCGTCCACGTCGGGGGCGTCGGTGTAGGTCCGGCCTAGCCATAGGTCCTTACGCCCCGGTGCGCGGGCGTCGATCAGCACGTCGAGCGTCCGGCCCACCAGTGTCCGATTGAACGACTCGGCGATGGGTTGCTGGACCGCCATCACGCGCCATCGCCGGTCTCGCTTGAGGTCCTCGGGCAGGTGGTCGGGCAGCTTCGCCGCCGGAGTATCGGGCTCGAACGAGTAGGCGAAGACCCCCAGGCGCTCGAACCGGGTTTGAGCCACGAAGTCGAGCAGCTCGGCGAACTCGGCCTCGGTCTCGCCGGGGAACCCGACGATGAGCGTCGTCCGCAGGACCAGGCCGGGCATGGTTGTCCGCAACCGGTTGATGATCGCCTCGGTTTCGGCGCGGGTGTGCCGCCGGTTCATCATCTTGAGCAAGCGGTCATTGATGTGCTGGAGCGGCATGTCGAGATAGGGGATGACTCGCCGCGCGCTGGCGAGCACCTCGTAGAGTTCATCGGTAAAGTAGCTCGGGTAGTTGTAGAGGATGCGGATCCAGTCGAGCTCTTCAATCTGGTCCAGCTCGCGGAGCAATTCGGCCAGCCGCGGCCGGCCGTAGAGATCGACGCCGTAATAGGTCATGTCCTGCGCGACCAGGATCAGCTCGCGGACGCCGTCGCCGGCCAGCTCGCGGGCCTCTTCGACCACGCGCTCGATGGGCTTGGTCACATGCTTGCCCCGCATGTAGGGGATGGCACAGAAGGTGCAAAGGCGATCGCATCCTTCGGAGACCTTCAGGTAGGCAAGGTGGCGCGGCGTGATCCGCAGCCGCGCGCGGTCGTCCTGGGCCTGCACCGGCGCCGGGCGGTAGACCGAGCGCTGCTCGTGCAGACCGCCCATGATCCGCTCGGAAATGCGCGCGATCTCCTCGCGGCCGAAGACGCCCACGACCTGGTCCACCTCGGGGAACTGATCGAGCAGGACATCCTTCTGGCGCTCGGCCAGACAGCCGGCGACGATGACCCCTTTGACCTGCCCGGCGCGTTTCCGACCGAGCAGTTCCTCGATCACACCGCACGACTCCTGCCGGGCCGCGTCGATGAACCCGCAGGTATTGACGATGACCAGGTCCGATTCCTGTCCCTCGGGCACCAGCACGAATCCGTCCTGCGCCAGCAATCCGAGCATCCGCTCGGAATCGACAAGGTTCTTGGAGCAGCCGAGGCTGACAAACGAGACCGTCCCTTTTTGCGTTGGAATATTGCTCATGCGACTTCCGAAGTTTCTCCGACCACCCAGACGCGCGAAGTGAGAATCAAGAGGTTACAACAGCACTCAACGGTTCGATCGTCTCCATGAGCATCAGGGATACGTCGTGCCATTTCTCATTGTCGGCGTCACCGGTCGCCGTGTAGACCCGGACGGAAGTCCGCCCAACGAGAATCATTTCGGGATGCCGGATATCGAACGACTGTCCGCTCGCCATCTTGATGCGGAAAGGGCGAAATGGCTCGGCCGTTACATAGTCGCCCAGTTTCTTGAAGGTCATCATCGCCGGTGCCTTTTCGTAGGTCAGGCTTTCCAGCCTGACTCGGAGCCTTGTCAGGCTGGAAAGCCTGACCTACTTCCTTGCCGGGGTAATAGTCATTCCCTCTGATGGACCGCGGCATCCAGTGGTTCAATGGATTCAATCAACATCAGAGAGAGCTTGTACCACATTCCCTGGGCGTCGGGGATATCGTCCGAAAGCGGAACGGAGAGGTTGAGGGTTGTCTTTCCCACCATGACGACCTCTGGATACTTCACCTCGAACGACCGACCGCTGGCGGTGTGGATTCGGAACGGCCGAAACGGCTCGGCGGTTACATGGTTCAACACTTCTTTGCAGGTCATCATCGAACTGAGTTCCGTTGAGTCAAGGTTGCGAGCGGCGTGGCGGTTACAGAGCCGATGCAGCCCATCATCCTGGCTCTCTCGTTTCGATGCGAGGGGGATCACGTGTGGGAAGACGGCTTGAGCCAGTGCAACGGAGGTGGCTGTCGCGAACGCCTCACCGCGCGACAATCTTGCGGCCCGGTAACCTGCGGTGTGAAGCACTTTTCTGTTGATCTATAAGATAGTGCTCCCAAGCCTTGACCGTCAAGCAAGCGACAAGATGCATTCATCAAGGCTTCATCTTCGGGGCATGGTTCAACTCCCGGATCTTCGCGGGTGACAAGAGCGGGGTGGCTGGGGTCGAGCTGGCGACAGCCAGCGAGCCCCAGCGCGCCAGCCTCGGATCTGGGGGCGTCGCCCTCCGGGCGTCGACCCCAGCCACCCCTGAGCTGTGACCTGCGTTTGAACCATGCCATCTTCGGGAAGGGCCAACGGTAACGCCCTCACTGCGGCCAAGCCTTCTGTCGCCGTACCCGAGTGCTCGGGCCAGAGCCTTGTCACTGTCCCCTGTGTCGCTATACTTGTTAACTGGAAGGGTCCGCCATGCGGGCTTTACAAGCTGCGCCCGTAGCTCAACGGATAGAGTCGCGGACTTCGAATCCGAAGGTTGTAGGTTCGAATCCTACCGGGCGCGCTCGACAGAAGTGGCGATGAGCTTGATTGGGTGATTGGCAGCGCTGCGCGGAATCACGATTTCCGGCCTGAGTCCGGCTGCCATGAACTCGAACCGGAGGAGTCTGTCATGCTCTCCCTCTTTCCGAATGAGCGAAGGAGGTCCCGGCGTCTCCAGACTGTGCCGAATCAGGCTGATCTGGAGTGGTGGGATCGTTCGCAAAAGAGGTCGTCCGAGGGCAAGATCCTCAATATCAGCGATCATGGAGCGCTGGTCTTCTCTGACTCATTCCCGCAACTCGGTGAGAATGTCCTGATACGGATGAAGCGGCCTGTCCAATCCGACTGGACAGGTTCGATCATCGTGCGACACGATCAACCGAACGACGTGGCCATAGACTTCATCCTGGGCTGCCCTTATGACCTCGGGCTCGCCGCAACTCTGGGAATCGACATCATCTCCAGCGTCCTGGGTCTGGCCGGGTCCGACCGGTTCTCGAATTCCGGGGACTAAGTACGACGTCGATCCCGATCCGCCGCCGCCTTGACCATCGCCAAGATGCGCCGGGACATCAACGTGGGCAATTTCGCTACGCGGGCGAGCCGTCAAGCATAGGACAGGGTCATCGCCGAGTGGCTCGCCAACGGCCGGGAACTGCCATGCCAGGATGACGAGACGATGGCCGCGGTTGTCCGCTCCGACCTCAAGTTCGTTGACGCTACGACTTGTCAATCAAGCCGGCCAACATCGGGCTGGCGCTCAAGTCCCTCTGGGAGATGCACGGGCCCACTCGGGGAGCATGTTCGGGCTGGCGATCCCCGAGTGCGGGCTTTGCAAGGGCGAGACGACGTCGTCCACTCGCTGCCTGTCAGTTGTCAGGAAATTCCTGATGTACCGGAGTGGCAGAGACTTAGTCCTAGAGTTGGAGGGGGGAAATCCGAGTGCCCCCGACAAGATGCACACCTCGGGTCGGATCGGCCTTGAATTCATCCACCTGAAGCGGGTCGAAGCGACAGTGGACCGGATTCCCTCCCATAAGCTTTGCTTTGAGTGAATCTCAAAAGGGTTCCAAGGGACCGGCCTTTCTGGTCGGTTGAGCTGATGGACGCGTGTCCCAAGTTCTCAGGATTCGGCATCGATCGGGAGTACTGTATAAGGGACCACGAGAAACCCGATGACATTCCCATTCTCGACGACTTTTTCAAGAAGATGCTCGACGAACACTATGACGGCGTTTGCTTCGTGGACACGGATCGTCGCATCCTTTGCTGGAATGCCGCGGCGGAGCGGCTCTCGGGCTACGCTGCGTGCGAAGTCGTGGGCAGCCTCTGTCACTAGAACATCCGCGGAAATGGAAGGTCAGGCCGTTGACCAGCTCATCCGGCCTTCTCATCGGGTTGATTCCGGAGGAGAGCAGCCTTGCGAGCCTGTCCGAGGTCGATACATGGGGCAGGCTCATCGGGCTGGAGCTCAACGCGGCCGTCAACATGTTTGATCGCGCATCCCCATTTCCGCGACTTTGGTATCGACAATAAACCGGGAGGAATCGTCAGTTCCTCAATGACATAGCGGCCGGGAGCATCGCCTTTGAGGAGTCCCGGTAGACCATCGATGGAGGTCGAGGCCGCTAGAAGGCCATCACCTAAAATGATCCTGTAAAAGGTCGCGTTTGTGCCCATCTTCGGTCGCGAGTCCTGTACGTCGGAAGAGAGCTCTTCTGATGGATATCACCGGCGGGCTCGAACACCCGGGCGTCGTTCCGGTCTATGGCCTGGGCACAATACCACGCAACAGTTTACATAGCCGTCAACCATTTCCTCGGTAAACCTTGGACCAGCCTGCCGTCAGAATTTTATCTCATGAATCTGCTATGTGTAATGGGGAAAAGACGCGACCCTGCCTCTCAGCGAGCCAGTTGGCTGGTCTTGACCAACGCGAGGATGAGCATGCTCTACCGGATCATGCCGAGGGGCATACCGATTCCAGCCAACTGACCGCTCGTTGAGAAACATGATCCTCCAGCCCATCATCCTGCTCACGACACATGCACCGGGGACCTCAAGGATGGGGCCCCGGTCAGCGGCCGCAAGCTTCCCCCACGCCAGGGATTCACGACGATTCAGGTTTTATGATGAATCGGGCGGAGCCACGGAGAGATCCTTCGCCAGTATTGAGCCGGAACCGCGCGGCCTCGAGGAGGATTCACCGGACGTCCGGAAGAAATCCCCGATGCCGATCTTTGCCGGCACGAGCTCGGACCAGGAACTCGAATCGCCCGTGGTTTTTCTCCTGACCCTGCAGTATATGCCTCGATTTACGGTCCAGCGTCCTGGAACCGACGCTCCAGGGGGTCGCGATGGAGATGGGTGCGACGCGCTGGTAGGACTGTCGCTGGCCGGGCGCTACTTGATTACCTGGCGGACCCTGTGGGCCTTGGGCTCAAGCCACCATGGGGCGGGCGAGAAGAGCTTGACGAAGAGAACCCACATGTCGGTACTCCTGCGAGTCGACAAGGAAGAAGGCAGAAGGCCGAGACCAGCAGCAGTCCGGAGGATCGGGAAGCTCGCTGCTGGCAGCCGAAGAAAACCTAGGTCACGGGAATTGGCCTGGCAAATTCGCCACGAAGGTATTTTGAGAACTGAGCACCGCCGGAGGGGCGCAGGCCTTCACGGTCTGGACTCTCGGCGGCGGACACGGTGAAATGGTCGTTCTCAACATCGCCACGACGATCTCCTGATTCGTGGATGCGTGGTCGCGGAGCCTGCGCGGGTCCGGAGGCCAGATCGGCCCCGGGGAATGCTCACAAGGGGCAGGGGCTTGCGATCATCCGGGCCGCCGGGCGGGGCGGGATCACCACGATGTGGGCAGAGGGGCCGCCGGCTTTCGCATGGTCCGCAATGATCCGTCCGGCCCGGCCGTACCGACGCGCCAGGAACTGGTCGAGCTCGCCCGCAATCTCCTGAGCGGACTGATGACGGTCTCGAGGATTTCGGGACATGGCCTTGAGGATGATGGCTTCCAGGCCGGCCGGAAGGTCGGGCTTGAGCTTCCGGGGTTCTTTCGGCATTGTGCTGGCCAGTCTGGCGGAGAGACAGGCCAGCGGAAGTTCTCCGGGCGGGTCGAAGGGGCGACCGAGCGTGAAGGTTTCGAAGAGGGTCACGCCCAGCGAGTAGAGATCGCAGAGGATCTCGTTGGCCGGTGCCTTGAGCAGCCGCTCAGGGGCCATGTACATGGGCGTGCCCGCGCCGTCGCGCATCTGCTCGCTGGTGGCGATCTCCAGGTCGCGGCCCAGTCCCAGGTCACAGAGATAGACGCCACAGACATGATGACTGTCGAGCAAGATGTTCGCCGGCTTGACGTCGCGGTGAGCCACATGACTGGCGTGGACCACGCCAAGCGCCAGCGCTGCCTTGGACATGACGCGCGCTGCCGTCTGCAGGTAGAGCTCCTCGTCCATGGAAACCAGTCGATGAACGAGATCGACTGCTTCGCCCTTCAGATACGTCTGTCGCCGCCTGATCACTTGCTGAAGCGTGGTCCCCTCAACAAAGGGCATGGTCATGTAGGGGAACCCGTCGATCTCGCCGAACTCGAAGACCTGGAGCAAGGAGGGACCGACCAGCCGGGTGCCGCGTTCGGCCTCGCGACGAAACTGGGCGAGGCGGTGAGGCTGTCTTGCCAGGGCGGGGCTCAGGACTTTGAGAGCAATGATGTCGAGGTACGGCTCGTGCCGCCGCGCCTTCCAGACATCTCCCTGGGCCCCGCGCCCCAGGCGCCTGATGAGCTGGAAGGGGCCGAATCGAATACCAGGTTGAAGCACAGACTCGAGCACGGCCTCGGCTGGCGAGTGAAGGTCGCTGCCCTGGTTCGGCTGGACAGGACTCTTCGCGCTGACCTGGGTTGCCGCGGTGCCGACGACGAACGTGACGTCGGTGCTGAACCAGGAAGACGGATCGGCCTCTTTCAGCAGCCGGTTCTGTTGACCGCGGGGCATCGTCAGCGATCTGGGCTGTATCACTGCGAACATACAACGATCCTTCGCCGGTGGGTCTCTGCGTCCGAATGGCACTCACTCAACGCTAGGCCGGGCTGAAGCTGGACTCGGCCGGAGAGCCCGGTCTGTTTCCTGGAATCAACGAGGGGATGCGATCCGGAGGGCGTAGCTCCCCGGCAATCGATGGGTGATGGTGCTTCAAGGCGAGGAAACACCAGGGCTCGAGCTGTCGATGCGATCCTGGGATTGTGCTGGCGTCGTCACCGCCCTGGAAACTCGGCGGGAATTCTCGGGGAGAAATGCCAGCCCGTTTGAACCTTCTCTTGCGGATAGGTATTATCGATATGTTCACATGTATTGGCTTATTCGGTATCTCCGCGGTCGCCGCGTACAGCATCCTCGGCCTGTTCCAGGAGCTTCAACAGTGGGTCATCAAGACGATAACGTGACGATGCGAGTATAATATTTTATGCGAGGACGACTGACAAGCAAGGTGGAGGGCGGCAGCAGGACGGATAACCCACGCCTGCGCTTGGCGCTGATAACAGTCAAGACGATCGCGATCATCTTGCCGAGGATGCGCAGTCAAATGCGGGTCGCGGCGTTAGCCTGGAGTCCTTCGGCCCGTCTGCTCGCTCGGCTGCTTGCGCGATATCGCCCGGCGGGCCGATTCACCCCAGAGGCAACCGTCTCCAGTGATTGGACTCTTGCTACGCTTCCGCTACCTGACGGCCGCCGTGACCACCGCGCTGTTGATCGTGCTGGTGTTCTTCGGCAAGAAGGTCAGCTATGAACAATCGATCGGCTCATTCTTCGCCGATGACGATCCTTACTTGGCGGTTTATCAGAAGGCGGCGAGTTCGTTTGGCGACGACAACTTCGTGTTTCTGGCTTATGACGACCCGGACCTCGTCACTCCGCGCGGGCTGGACCGGGTTGCAGAGCTCGCGGCTGCGGTGGGTCCCGATCGCATCGCCGGCGTCATGCGGGTCGAATCGCTGGACGCCATGCCGCTGGTCTGGTCGCTGGACGATATCCTGATTGCACTGGATCGCCTGCCCGCGCTGGCCCGCAACCTGGCGCTGAACACGGCCAGGCGGACGATCAAGGACGTCGACCTGAGGACCAATGCGCTGACGGTCGGCGGGGCGGTACGGGCCGCCGATCCGCACGCGCTGGAGACGCTCAAGGCCCGCTTGAGCCATCATCCCATGTTCCGGGGCACATTGATCGACGAGACGGGCACGACCACGGCCGTCGTGGCGCGGCTGCGCAAGACGCAAGAGCACAATGTGATCGAGACGATCAAGACGTTGCGAGCCGTGGCCGATCGGTTTGCGGAAAAGCACGGGCTGGGCCGGCCCGCGGTGGTTGGACCGCCCGTTCTTCTGGCCGATGGCTTTGCGGCCATCGAGGTGGACGGCCGGCGGCTCGCGGTTGTGGGCATGTTCTTGATCGCGCTGGTGACGCTGTCGGCGGTGCACAGCGTCTGGTGGGCCATCGTACCCATGATTGCGGGCTGGACGATCTGGCTGGCGACCGAGACGCTGCTGTACGTTCTCCACATCAAGCTGTCGCTGTCGGGAGGCCCTTTGGTCGCGCAGATCATCGTGCTGACCATGCCGGCGGCCAGCCACCTGGCGATCCACTTTCGCGACGACCGCCGCCGCGAGGCCGATCCCTCCATCGCCGGCCGGTTGACCCTGCGCGGCGTCGCCGCGCCGATCATCTGGACGGCGATCACCGGGGCCATCGGCTATGGCGCACTGGTCACCAGCAACCTGGTGCCAGTGCAGCAATTCGGGGCGATCCTGGGAATCTGCACGCTCTGTTCGGCGATTCTCGTCATGGTGATCTCACCGATCGCCATGATGCCGCCCTTCCCGCTGGAGATCCCGGTGCGCGAGGGTTCTCGCTCCCGGGTTGGCGCCGCGATGAACCGCTTGACGTTCTGGGTTTTTCGCCATCCGGGGGCAATCCTCATCGTCGTGACACTCGTGGTGGTGCCGCTCTCGCTGGGAATCCTTGGTTTGCGTTACGAGACCAACTACATCAACCTGTTCCGCCGCGAGACCCGGGTCGTCCGGGATTATGGGGTCGTGGAGTCGAAGCTGGGAGGGATCGGCCTGGTCGAGCTGGTGGTTCCCGTCGGCGATTCGATCACGCCCCGGACGCTGGCCGAACTTGCCAGGGTCGAGGAACGGGTGAAGGCGATCCCCGTGACCGACCCGAAGTCCATCGCCCAGGTGCTCTCGCTGACCACGGTCCTCGATCCCGAAGGCCGCGTCGCGGCCTTACCCGAGGAGGCCCAGGAACGCATCCTGCGGAACAAGCTCGAGCTGATTGCACTCTCTCCACAGGCGCAGCTCTTGCATAGTTTCTGGAATTCCCAGACCGGCGAGGCCCGGATCCTCGTTCGCCTGCTCGAGCAGCAGCCGGCCTCCACCAAGGCCCGGATCTTCCGCGAGGCCGAGGCACAAGCCCGCGCCGAGTTCGGGCCATCGGCATTTCTGACGGGTCTTTCTTACCTCATGACCCGGACCACCGAGGGGGTCATCGCCACCCAGTGGACCACGTTTTTCTGGTCGGCGCTGGGGATTCTGGTGATGTTGACACTGGCCTTCCGGAGCCTGGTGCTGGCGATCCTGGCAATCCTGCCGACGCTGCTCTCGGTTGCCCTGGTTCTGGGACTGATGGGCTGGATGTCGATCAAGCTCGACATGGCCACGGCACTGGTGGCCAGCGTGGCGCTCGGGCTCTCGGTGGACGACACCTTCCACTGCCTGATGCAGTTTCACCGTGAGCGCAAGCACCGGGGCTTCTCGCAGAGCCTGTTCGACAGCTACAAGGTCTCTGGCCCGGGCGTGATCCTTTCCAGCCTGGCCGTGGCGATCGGCTTCACGGCCCTGCGTGCCAGCGAGTTCGAGCCGTTCGTCAATTTCGGGACGATGGTGGCCATCGCCACCGCCGGCAGCACGGTGGGCAATCTCGTTCTCTTGCCGGCATGCTTGACGCTCGGCCAGCGCTGGCTGACCGACCAGAAGCCGGCAAAGGCAGTTCTGCCCACCGGCGCGTGAACGGTTCAGGCCGGTCACCAGGTGGTTTCGGTTCCCGGGTCACTGGTATCATGAGTCTCGGTGAGTTCAACGATCACGAGCTCGAGGGTGATACGCTCAAGCTCTGCTTCGCTCGCCCGGGGCAGGAACGACCCAAGGAGTTCACGTCGAATTCCGGCACTGCGTTTCTGGTCTGCGTCTACAAGAGGCACAAGAATTGCGGCGGTCAGCTCGGAATCGGCCGGCAAGAAAGAGTCATTCCCCGTTCAGGTTGATCGGATCGCGGCGAATTTCCCGTCCCGTGCGCACTTCGTAGATCCGCACGGCGAGGCTGGGGACATCGAGCACGGCGAAGGTGTAGGAGGTCTGGACGCCTGGCACTCCCAGGAGCGAGCCGGGGTTGATGACCGTGCCGCGGGCGCCCCGGTCGATCATGGGGATGTGTGCGTGGCCGAGTACGAGAACTCCTGCGTCGCTCTGGTCCCAGAATTGCTCGATCGACGGAGGCAATGGCTTGTAGGCCGTGACATACTCGGTGTCGCCGGCGGGCGAGCCGTGGTACAGCTCGATGATCCGGCCCTCGCATTCAAGCCGGCGGCTGGCCGGCAGGCGGCCCAGGAAGTCCCAGGTTTCGTCACGCAGGTCAGCCGTTTTCCAGCCCCGCAATCCCAGCATTTGCCGCCGCTCGATGACCCAGCGGTCGTGGTTGCCGCGGATGCAGGGAATTCCTCGATCCTGCAACTGGGCCACGACGGCATCCGGCTCGCTGCCATAGCCGATCAGATCGCCCAGGCAAACGATCTGATCGACGGCGAGCTGCTCGAGCCGGGAGAGCGTCGTCTCGAGCGCGCGCATGTCGCCGTGGATGTCAGCGATGAGTCCAAGCCGCATGGAATTGAGTCGGTTCAGGGGTTAGTGGTAAACTAGTCTTGGGTTGTGTCACCAAAGTCGGCGATCGCGCGCCATCCTGCCTGGTTGCCTCGGGTTCGAGGTGGTCAACGGCAGCCGCGTGCTCATCGTTCCTCTCTTATTCTGTCTCAAGAGTTGGCTTCTGGCCATGGCTGACATGGAGCAAATCGAGCGTGAGCTCTTGACCCGTCATCCCGAGCGGTGGGTCCGTCATCACCTGGCGTCGTTTCCAGCCGACTATTTCCGCGTCTTCGACAGCACCGAGGTGAGCCGCCACCTGGAAGCGATGCTCACGCTCAGAGACGATCGTCCGGTTCACGTTCGGGCCGAGTCCGAGTGCGGTGGCGTCTGGAGAGTTGACGTCGTCGGTTACGATGCGTTTCAGTTTCTCTCGACGGTGTGCACCCTTCTTGCGGTGTCTGGGTTGTCGGTTCTGGATGGGCGGGTTTTCACCTCCCAGCCTCCTCCGCCCGATCCCGCTGCTTCGGTTCCCCGGCGGGTTCCGGGCCCGAAGCGTCCCGCGCGGCCGTCGGCCCCGAGTGGACCGGACCGGCGGCCCAGGATCGTCGATGTCTTTCGGGTGCGCCCGCTCCGCGCGCAGACCGTCGGGCCGGACTGGGAGAAGTTCCAGGACGAGCTGCGCGATTTGACCAGGCTGTTGCGTAACGACAAATATGAAGAGGTGAATCATCGTTTGATACGACGATTCGTCGCCGCGATGGGGCCGTTGGAGGGGGAGCTGGACACGCTGGAGCCGATCGACTTGAACTTCGACGTCGACGGCCAGGAAACGGCCACCGGGGTGCGGGTCCGGGTCCGTGACAGTTTCGGCTTCCTGTCGCTGACGGCCAGCGCGCTGGCGCTCTGCGGAATTCGGATTGTCCAGTCCGAGATCCGCACGATTAACGATCGGGTCGATGACGTTCTTTGGGTCACGGACCGGTGGGGGCACAAGATCACCTCCGAGCCGAAGCTTCGTGAGCTGCGGCTGTCGTTGATCCTGATCGAGCACTTCAGCAGCCGGCTTCCCCGCGCCACCGACCCCGAGGCCGCCCTGGTCCACTTCAGCCGGTTCGCGACCGAGACCATGGCCCGTCCGGACTGGGTCGAGGAATTCGAGGCGCTCGAGCAGCCCGAGGTGCTCGATGCCCTGGTGCGGATGCTGGGCGAGAGCCACTTTCTCTGGGAAGACTACCTGCACGCTCAGCCCGAGAATGTCCTGCACATGATCTGCGATCCGGCCGAGTGGACGCGGCACCCGGGCCAGAAGCAGCTCACAGTCGACCTGGCCTCGGCTTTGGCCGGTGCAAACACACCCGAGAGCCGTGGTATTGCCCTCAGGCGGTTCCGGGATCGCGAGATCTTCCGCGCCGATTTGCGGTCGATTCTGGGGCTGAGCCGAGGGCTGGACGAGTTCTCCGCTGAGCTTGCCGCGGTGGCCGAGGTGCTGCTCCGCGCTGCTTACGGGCTGGCTCTCCAGGAAGCCGCCTCGCGCCACTTCCAGGGCGACATGAAGCGAATACCGCCGTCTGTTCTCTGCGCCCTCGGCAAGTTCGGGGGTCGGGAACTGGGCTTCGCCTCGGATCTCGAGGTCATGATCGTGTACGACGACCGGGCAAGATCCAGAGCTGGGGCGGGAGATGGCTCGGGCGGGTTCTTCGACAGCGCCGTCGCGGCGCTGCGCGGCATTCTGGGAAGCCGGGAAGGGCACGCCTTCGAACTCGATTTCCGTCTTCGCCCGTACGGCCGGGCGGGGCCTCCTGCCACGTCGATTTCCACCTTTCTTGACTATTATCGCGCCGGGGGGCCGGCCTGGGGTTATGAGCGGCAGGCCCTGATCAAGCTCCGCATGATCGCCGGCCACCCCGCACTGGGACGCGAGGTCGAGGACCACCGGGACCTGTTCGTTTACGGCCCGGAGCCGCTGGATATCGAGGGCCTGCGGAGAATGCGCCGGCTCCAGAACGAACAGCTCGTCCTGCCCGGCACCATCAGCGCGAAGTACAGCCCGGGCGCTCTTGTGGACGTCGAGTACGTTGTGCAGGCCTTGCAGATCGTCCACGGATCCCGCGACCCCGGCCTTCGCTCGCCCAACACGCTTGAAGCCCTGGCGGCGCTTGGGGCCGCGGGTTGTCTGGATGTCGTCAAGATGGCGACGTTGCGGTTCAGCTATCGGTTCTTCCGGTTGCTGATCAACGCCCTCCGCGTCGTACGCGATCACCCCAAAGACCTGACCGTGCCAGGATTCGGCACCGACGAATTCTTGCTCTTGTCGCGCCGGATGCGGGCGGCAGGACCAGAAGACCTCAGGTCCGACCTGGAGCTCTGGCTCCAGGAAACTCGATCCATCGCCGAAGAACTTCCTTCGTTCCTGGTCTCAAACCCGATCAATGGCCCGGACAGAACAGGGACAAGATGATTCGCCTGCTCCACGGAGCGGACCGATGCGGATGAGTCAGGCACGTCGAAGTTCGCAGCGCCTGCGCGTGCGACCTGGACTTCATACATTATCCCGCGTGATTTCGTTCGAAGTGGCGGCCGCCTGGCGCTCCTGCCGGGAATCTGTGAGACGCGATTCGAGAAAGCCAAGCCAGGCCTCCATCCCCTCGCCGGATTTCGCCGAGATCTCCCAGATTGGCATGCCCGGCCGCACCGACTGAATGTTTCGATGGGCCGCGATCCGATCGAACTCGACTGCCGAAGCGATGTCGATCTTGGTGATGACGGCCACGTCCGCCGTGTTGAAGATTGTCGGGTACTTGAGAGGTTTGTCCTCCCCTTCGGTCACCGAGAAGAGAACCAGACGCAGGTCCTCGCCAAGGTCGAACGTGGCGGGACACACCAGGTTGCCCACATTCTCGATGAACAGGAAATCGAGGCCTTCCCACTGCCAGCCGTCCAGGGCCGCCGCGACCATGTCGGCTTCCAGATGGCAGACCGTGCCGGTGATGATCTGCTTGACAGCCGCCCCGCTGCGAGCCAGTCTGCGGGCGTCGTTGTCGGTTGCCAGGTCGCCGACCAGCGCGGCGACCCGGTAACGGCCGCCGAGAGAGCCGAGCAGTTTCTCCAGAAAGGCGGTCTTGCCGGCGCCCGGGCTCGACACCAGGCTGACGACGTACGTGCCTGCCCCATGAAACCGCTCCCGAAGGGCGCGAGCGGCCTTATCGTTGTGCTTCAGAATGTGCTGTCGAACCTGGACCAGTCGAGGATGTTCGCTCATGGTTCAATCTCGAGGGCGACGAGGTCGAGCTCCCGCCCGCTGAGGATTTCGGGAGTCGGGGTGCCGCAGGTGGGGCAGCACAACATCCACGCCGATTCAAGCATCTTCGGCGCAGCACACCTGGGACAGGAAACCACGACCGGGACCTCCTCGATCACCAGATTCGCCTGTTCCTGGGGCGTGCCCTCGCGGGCAAGTTCGAAGGCCGACACGAGCGCGTCGCGGACCACGCCGGAGAGAGGGCCTAGCCGCAGGTGGACCGCGGTCACGCGAACCCCCCGGCGACCAGCCTCCTCCTCGACGAGATCCAGCAGGCTCAGGGCGATGGACAGCTCATGCATGCGGTAAGGGCTCCCCCGGTCATCACATGCAGTGGATCTTAACATACCGCGTCTGGTCTGAGCCACCACGGCACTCTCTTACCTGGGTCTCGTGTGTCGTTCAAGTAAGTTTCGTCCGCTATGAGTGAGTTGGTGGATGATCGGAACCGAAGCGAGAGTTACTACTTGCATTTCACGTTCCGAGCCACTATCAACGAGAGTCGGCTCCGGCGCGTTGCCGTCCGGCAAGGTCGCTGTAGCGACGTTTCAAAAAGGGAGGGACATCGTGTCGAAGTCGCCCAATGACGTGAATAAGCTTGTGCAGGACTCCAAGATCGAGATCATCGATCTGCGATTTGTCGATCTTCCGGGAGTCTGGCAACATTTCTCGCTCCCTGCACGGGAGCTGTCAGATGACATGTTCACTGACGGGCTCGGTTTTGATGGGTCGAGCATCCGGGGTTACCAGCAGATCCAGGAGAGCGACATGCTGCTGATCCCGGACCCCGAGACAGCCTTCGTCGACCCGGTTTTGCAGGTTCCCACGCTGAGCATGATCTGCTCCGTGCAGGACCCCGTGACGAGGGAACGCTATACGCGCGATCCCCGGCACATCGCGCAGAAGGCCGAGGCCTACCTGCAGAGCACCGGCATCGCGGACATCAGCTACTGGGGCCCGGAGGCCGAGTTCTACATCTTTGATGATGTGCGCTACGACCAGTCGGCCCAGGCAGGGTATTACTACATTGACTCCGTCGAGGGTGTCTGGAATACGGGACGTCAGGAGGGCCCGAACCTGGGCTACAAGCTGCGGCACAAGGAAGGTTACTTCCCCTGCCCTCCGGCCGACCAGTTCCAGGACCTGCGCTCCGAGATGATCCTGACCCTGGAGAAAGTCGGCGTGCCGACCGAGATCCATCATCACGAGGTCGGTACGGCCGGTCAGGCCGAGATCGACATGAGGTTCGGCCCGCTTACCAAGCTGGCAGACAGCCTCATGTATTACAAGTACATCCTCCGCAACGTCGCGCGCAAGCATGGGAAGGTCGTGACCTTCATGCCCAAGCCGATTTTCGGTGACAACGGCTCGGGCATGCACTGCCACCAAAGTCTCTGGAAGGGCGAGACGAACCTGTTCTGGGACGAGAAGGGCTATGGCCAGATCAGCGAGATGGCCCTCCACTACATCGGCGGCCTGCTCAAGCACTCTTCGGCCCTGCTGGCTCTCTGCGCTCCGACCACCAACTCATACCGCCGGCTGGTTCCCGGCTACGAAGCTCCGGTCAACCTGGTTTACTCCCAGCGCAACCGCTCGGCGGCCGTGCGGATCCCGATCTACTCCAAGAGCCCGAAGTCGAAGCGGATCGAGTTCCGCTGTCCGGATCCGTCCTGCAACCCCTACCTCGCCTTCGCCGCCATGCTCATGGCCGGCCTGGACGGTATCCAGAACAAGATCGACCCGGGCGAACCGATCGATAAGGACCTGTACGACCTCGAGCCCGAGGAAGCCGAGAAGGTCAAGAGCACCCCGGGCTCGCTGGGCGAGGTGCTCGACGCCCTGGAAGGCGACCACGAATTCCTGCTCAAGGGCAACGTGTTCACCAACGACGTTGTCGAAACCTGGATCACCTACAAGCGCGAGCGCGAGCTGGCCCCGGTGAACCTGCGGCCCGTCCCCTACGAGTTCTTCCTCTACTTCGATCTGTAAGCCGACCCGACTTCCCGCTGGCCCGGGCCTGGTTCCACCCTCCCACCAGGCGGGGCCCTCTCTGCTTGTCCCGACCGGGGCAACTCTCGATTTATTGCACGCGCGGAGAGTCGCGACATGGCAAGGCCGATCAAGTGGAAAGCACTCGCTGTTGTGCTTCTGGCGGCAAGCGTTTGCCATGGCGGCGAACCGTCCCCGTCCAGGGCCGCCGATCGCGATTCCTTGTTGCGCAGGGTGATGCTGCCCGGCCGGGCCCTGCGCTTCCAGGGCAAAGGATCTGCCGACCTGATCGTCCTGGCGGGCCGCGTCTGGACCGGCGATCCCGCGAATCCCTGGGCCGAGGGCCTGGCTGCACGCGATGGCGCGATTGTGAAGGTTGGCAGCCGGGAAGACGTGTTGCGTTTCAAGCATCCGCGGACCATCGTGATCGACCGCCCCGGGTCGTTCGCAATGCCCGGCCTGATCGACGCTCACGGGCATGTCGAGTCGCTCGGGGCCAGCCTCGAGCAAGTCGATCTTCGCGGAGTGAGCTCGCTGGACGAGGTTGTCCGGGTAGGAAAAAGGGGCATCACTAATATCGACCGTTTGAGAGGCGGAGGAGCTCGAGGACATGCACGTAAACGCTTGATGCAGGCGGCTTAGGGGCAATACCGTTGAAATAGCAGTAACGCCCTTGGTCGAAGGGACTTCTGGCTCCCTCTCCCCTTGCGGGAGAGGGTCAGCCCTCCGCCTGGTGTCGATGACTAGAGGGGCGATGGGCCGGACCTCCAGCCAGAGCATTTTCCGGGGAACCGAAGCCGGGCCAAAGATCGTTCGGAGGGACTCCGAGAGCCCGAGCAAGCTTTTCCACTGTGCGGCGCTGAGGCCGACAGTCCCTGGAGAGCATCATCGAAATCGCCGGCTGACCGACTCCGATCGCTGCCGCCAGTTCAACCTGGCTAATCCCCTTCGCCTTCATGTGGCCGTCGAGCCTGTTCACAAAGGTCTCCTCCTCGAGGTCCATCCGTTTGGAGACGTTCTCCTCATTGGGTTCAAGTTCCCAACCGACCTCCAAGTCGATGGGCTCGGTCGGATAGAGGCCCTCCCGCAGTGTTTCGAGTGCTGCCTCGATCTCATCGGCGGTCGCGTCCGGATCGATCGCGATCGAGGCCATAGACGCAATCCCCTCCCGGTCTTCCTCATCACGGCTGAGGTAGGCGCGCAGCAGTTTCGCGAAAGCCTTCAGTTCCTCCATGGTAACGGCATCACCTGTAACGCTCGCGACACCGTTAGCAAGCCCGGACTTCGTGTTCACGGCGCTCATGATTCTCTTCCCTCAATTCGGGTCAGCTCGTCGGACGTGGAGACTTTCCTATTCGCCGTAAAACCTCCGCCGAATATGCCTCCTCCTTTCCGAAAAGATCTTCAGGTCATTTGAGGTAAAATGCATGGCCTTCTTCTGAAACACCCTGAGAATCCAGATTGCCGGCAACGGATCGACCAATTTGTCGCCCCCGCGGTGAAAGATGATCCGGAGGTTGTCGTTGCCTGCTATGACATCCGAGATTCTCAACTCGCCTATGTCATTCCATGGGAGACCCTGCACCCAGCTCCAGTCAAGGTCCATCACTTGCCCTTGTTGAGCGTCAGGAGCAGCGTCAGGCCAAAAACGCAGTTTCATCGCATGCCGCCGGACCTCCATTCGATCACCGACGCGATTAAACATCCGTTTGGCTTCGCGCAAAGCAGAACTGTGGGCACGGACACGGTAGCGGCCCGTTAGCTTCGCACACAAGCTGATGCTCCGCACTCCAGCATATCACAGAAATCGTCAGACTGTGAGAGATAGTATCACAAACTATACGCAGGTCAATGAGTTGGGGTTCGGAATCTGCACGGCGCTACACGCACTTCCCAACCTAAGTCATTGCATATTCGTCTGTTAAGCATCGAGGCAATAGTCCATGACACCTGATGCGGTGAGGGAAGCCAGAACGATCGCCAGGATGCATTGAGGAGGGAAAAGGGGGAGGGAAAAGGGGACATCACTGATATCGTGGAGGGGAAAGGGGACATCACTGACATCGAGCGTTTGAGAGGGGGAGGAGCCTCGAGGACATGCACATAAACGCTTGATGCAGGCGGCTTAGGGGTTAAGAAAGCGCTAGTGAGTGATGACCCCTTTCCCCTCCCCATGTACGCTCTCTCCTATACCTGGCTCACTCAGCTCCCGTTCCAAACGACCTGTCCTGGACAACGCGCATCTTCTGATAGCCCGTAAGCCTGTAGGCATGGCACTTGCGTCAGCGCGTGATTCAGACAGGCCCGAAGCCCCCAGTCTCGCGGCCGGTGCGCTGGGTACAGAAGGCGCACCGATCGGATTACCTCGGCTTCGACCCCGGGTCGACGTTCGCGCCGGGCCTGTGACGATTCCCAGTCTGCCCCAAATACCTCAGATGTTGAGGAATGCTGCACATGTAGATATGATTCAGATCCGCGTAACAGGAATTCTGACCGGAGATTGCCGCTCGCCGGTCCCGGATGCGCTGTGGAACGATCGACGAAAAATCAATGATAGCAATATGTTGCGGAAATCCCAAAAATCCGGCCGGCGAGCTTCCCTAGACTCTGTAAGGAATTTCCCCATGCCGTGAAGGTCTCGCTGCAACATTTCTAGTTCTAGTCTTTCACTAGAGTTAGCCTTTTCTGCTTGATCGGCGCGGCCTTCACGTCTTCGCCGCACGCAGAAAGGACAACATCGGGCTCTCGAGGCCTGCTCGAGGGTCCCACGGGGAAAGCAACGATTACGACAGGAGAACCGGAATGGCGTCAACCTGGATGAGCGGCAAGGACAGGACGAAAGGCCCCGGGGCGGCAGTGGATTGCACCTTTCGTTTGACGTAGTAGCGAGGAGGGAGGGGAGGCACACATCTCAAACCTCGACTTCCGCAATTGGCCGGCAGATCACCCGCCCTCGTCCTAAGACTAAGCTTCGACGACCGAGGCGTTCTGATTTCCTTGATCGCTCTCCACGGTTGACCCCAGCCGGGTTTTCGCCGGACAGATCATCTCAACCAGGATCGAGGCTCGGTCCTGTCCCCTCGCTGAGCGAGTTGCTCGCCCCCGATCGGCCGCCCGGGTCTCCTCCATTCGCGTGGGACCACCTTCTCCGATGGGCTGCTACGAGTCGAGCGACGACCTCTTGATATGCCCGGGCCAGCCCCGCCGCACGCCCTACTCGACCAGCCCCTGTTTGCAATCCAAGAGTTTTCAACCTTCACACAGTCAGGAGCGTTTCCGATGCAATCTCGTTCCGCGAAGCATGCCACCGACGGCGGTACGTCACGCCGCTTTTTTGCCCGCTTTCCCAAACCCCGAACGTCCCGCAAGCGCCGGCAAGGTCCGATCCTCGAGACGCTGGAGACCCGGACACTGCTGAGCATCACGGTTTCCGGTTATAGTTCGTCGTTAGGCGCCGTGACCTTCACCGGCGATGGTACGGGCGACGTGTTGACGTTGAGCGAGGTGCCATCGCCGGACCTGCCGAAAAGTCCCATCGTTCTCGCGTACAACGAGAACGTGCATCTCGACCCGGCTGGCGATGAGCTTGTCATTGGATCCGGTACAAAGCCAATGATCACCGTCGATTTCACCGCGGGTGGTACCAACACGCTGAATCTTGACACATCGTGGACTTACACTCACCCCGTGAACATGGAGGGCTCTGGCTCGGACACGCTGGCCACGTACTCGGCCATCCCAGAAACCTGGTTAATCGGCGCTGGGAATACGGGCAGCACGAGCAATCTCACCTACAGTGGCGTGGCGACCCTTCAGGGCAACACTCTTGACACGTTGCAGGGCGAGGATGTCGTGACGGCAACCTGGAGCCTGTCCGACACGGGGCCATGGACCTACTCGGACGGTAGCACCTCTCTGTATTTCTCCGATTTCGCGAACCTGCAAGCGGGATCGGGACCGAACACCTTCCAGGTCTCGGGCGCTGCGGGTTCTATGTTCAATGTCAATCTGCTGGGAGGCGCAGGTGACGACGCGTTCTGCTTCGACGGAACCTCAAAGCTGACCGGCAACATCGATGGGGGCGGTGGCAACAACACACTCAGCTATTTGGCTTACGATTCAGGTCTCGAGATCGCGCTGAGCAGCGTGTCCGCCTATGGTTATGCGGGGACAGAATCGTCCAGCTTTGACACGGGATACGGCTTTACCAACATCTCAAACTTGGTCGGGAACACCGGCTTGCTACAACTAGGACTTGGCTCCCAGGTTGACGGCATCCCAGGTGACAATGCCACCTGGACGGTAGGTGGGGCGCTCGACATGAGCTACCAGGACACGTCGGTAGATGGCGCTCCCACGCTCAACATCTTCGATGTGACGGACCTCATGGGCAGCACGGGCAACGACACTTTCAACATTACTGCCAGCACGCCCGTCAACCTTCACGGCAACACCGGCACAAACGACTTCGTTTTCTCGGACGGCGCGATCCTCACCGGCTCGATCGACGGGAACGATGGATTGGGCGACGCGGGCACCAACACCCTCGATCTTTCCCAGTACTCCACCGCCGTCACCGTCACGCTTGACACGAGCACATCGTCCACCGTGGGTGGCACGACCTCCGGCACGGTCAATCCCATTTCCTCGGGACGGTTCGATGACATCGACACCATCTTGGCAGGAACCCACGAAGGAGTGACTAATACCCTGGTGGGCGAGAACGCGGACCGCACCTGGAACCTCGCCACCGCCAGTTCGACCTACGGCGACGGCACAACCACCTTCCTGACCTTCTCTGGATTCGGTCAGGTGACCGGCGGGACCGGGGCCGACACGTTTGTCTTCGCTAACAACGCGATCTTCGACGGTTCGATCGACGGCGGCACCGGCAGCAATACCC
>JBEKTN010000038.1:0-31361 GCA_049516015.1 Isosphaeraceae bacterium
TCTGGGGAAACTGGAAAATTGGGGAAAACGTCCTTAAAGTCTTCCTCAGGCTCAGGGGTTCTGCAAACCGTCGCGTCGACCTTTTCCTCCCTCTCATAGCTTCAATTTCCGGCCGGCGGCAAGGGGCGTGGGGCGTGGGGCGAGAGAAGCGTGGCCAGTGGCACGAGAACAGTGGTCAGTAGTCAGTCGTTTATGCCGCTTCGCGGCACCCGGAATGATGAAAATTGAGCGGCCTTTTGATAGTCCTTGGCAGCTGGGGGCGTGTGTCGGGTAGGAGGCCGATTCTCAGTGGAGCCTCGAGCCCGCTAGTCCGGCATTTCCTAGTTGAGGTTCCAAGACGGCGGGAACCTTGCTATGCTTACCCGGCTTTTGTCGTTTTCCGGTCAACAGGAGGACCACCATGCCGGGCAGGGCCGCCAGAATTACGATCACCGAACGTCAACAAGAGATCCTTCGCAGACTTGGCAACTCCGTCACGGCGCCTTCGCGGCTCCGCCAACGCGCCAAGATCATCCTCCTTGCCTTCGAGGGCACCGACAATCAAGACATCGCCCGTGACATCGGTCTGGAAAGGCACCAGGTCGGCCGTTGGCGACTGCGCTGGGCCGCAGCTTTCAATCGTCTCGTGCTGATTGAGTGTACCGAGTCCGCCGCGACCTTGCGCCGGGCCGTTGAGAAGGTCCTTACCGACGATCTCCGAGCTGGCGCTCCCGGCAAGTTTACCCCTGAGCAGGTCGTCCAGATCCTCGCCGTCGCCTGCGAACCGCCCGAGAAATCCGGACGCCCGATCACGCACTGGACCATCCTCGAGCTTACTGATGAGGTGATCAAGCGCGGCATCGTCGACTCGATCTCCCCCGCCCAGGTGTGTCGTTATCTCCGTGCGGCGGCGCTGCAGCCCCACAAAAGCCGCTACTGGCTGAACACGACGGAGAAGGACCCGGTGCAGTTCCAGAAGCAGGTCGAGGCCGTCTGCGATTGTTACCTCGAGGCACCCGAGTTGGCCAAGAACCACAATACCCACACGGTCAGTGTGGACGAGATGACCGGCTTGCAGGCGCTTGAGCGAATCGCTCCCGAACTGCCGATGACCGCGGGGAAGATCGCGCGGATCGAGTTTGAGTACGAGCGGCATGGAACGTTAAGCCTCATCGGGAATCTCGATGTCACTTAAGACTTCCTTGAGTTGGTCGGCGGTTTTCAGTCGACAAAATCGCGAGGCGAGCGATGATGCGTTATCCATCGGAGCCTTCGGAGAGAAGGGAAGGGAAATTGCATTCAGGAAAGTTGCCAAACCAGACCTCCCATCCCGCCATACCCCGAAAAACGATTTGCAGAGCCTCTGGGAGCACCAACCGACCTTCGCGGCTACCTATCTAGACAAAAGGCTTCTTCTCGTTTCTACGAGCCTGAAATCAGCTTTAGTGCCCCTCCGGCGAAATCTCCCCAGCGCATGACGTCCTCCGATCGAATTCCGTTCATCACACCCATCATTATGATATGCGCCACGCTGAGCTCGCTTGGCCGGGACGTCGTGGCATCGCCGAGCCAAAGATGCCGCATATCCGAAGCGGTGAGGCGACCCGACCGCCACCCCGGATTAAGCCAAGGCATTAAGCCAGGGCGATTAAGCCAAGAAAAAAGCCAGGTATCAGCCGCACGATTCGCGACATAACACCCAGCTATTCTTGCGCTTAAGCGGAGAGGGTGGGATTCGAACCCACGTCGCAGCTTTCGCCGCGAACGGCATTTCCAGTGCCGCACCTTCGGCCTCTCGGTCACCTCTCCGAATCGATGGACCTCCAAGCTGAATCAGGGTTTGTGTGAACCGTTTCCGTCTCGTTCTCTGTACCAATCGGCCTTGTACTAATTTCTGTACCGGATCGATCCGCTCGATTTGCAGCGATGGATCTCGGCTGTGCGGCAGTCTTGGGACGAGCCCCGTTTGCCGCCTGGGTTCGATCGTACCGAAGGTGCGGCGTTCTGGCAATAAACGCGTATTGCCCTGATGAGAGTAACCTCGGTCACGAAGCGGGGTCCCGTCTTGCGCGTTGATGCCGCTGAACCCGCATACCAATGCTCCTGTCTCGCCTGATACAATCGAACGATGGGGAGCCAGACTGGTGGAGGGTTGGCGAAAGGCGAGGGAGGCAGGGCCATGTCCCAACTCGATGACTTCAAGTCCAAGTTTGACGAGGAAGGACGCTTCCGTAATCGCGACGGGACGCAGAGCGTTGTGTTTGCGATGAAAGGGGGCGGCGGGTTCCCGGGTAAACTCCAGTTCAGCAACGGGTTGTGCGTACGAGCGGAGATGGAGGGAGGCGGCGATTGGGGGCATCCGGACAATTCACCGATCCACGGTATTCGTTTCCTCTTGGACTTCGGCGACGAAAGGTTGCATGGGGTCGCGGTTGATCAGGGGCGAGTCGTTCAGCTCGACGAGGCGAAAAGCCCTCTGGCCAAACGAGATTTTCTAGGCAACCTCAGGGTCGCCAGGAACCTGTTCGTCCACCCCCAACGGGTCGAGGCGGATAGGGCGAGCGTTGACACCGCCGCCATCGCGGACAACCTCTTGCGCGCAGCAATCTGGCTTACCCCCAGATCAGTCGCCGGGTTCAACGCTGATGATTTTCCGGAGCTGGGCTCTGTCCGTCAGGCGGAACTGCAAACGGCCGTGCAGAGCTTTCGCGCTGTGGCAACACAGGTGCCGGCCGACAAACCAGCCACGAGGGAGCAGTTTGGCAACGCCCGCATAGCCTTCGCAAGAATACTTGAAATCCTGGCACCCTACCTGCCGGTGCCGGACGAGGCTGAGCGGGTGGAGGCGGCGCTCCGAAGTGTCGACTTCCCGCCATGGGTGGTGAACTGGGATTACGAGTTGGCCAGCGATTCGGACGGGACGTCGGCGATCTGGGTAAACGTATTTGCAGACGAACAAGCCGTCCCCAAAGCACAACTCGGGCGGGCGGCCTCCGAGCTGACCTCGAAGGTGAGACAGGCTTTGGACAGCCATCAAATCCGCCGTTGGCCTTATATCCGGTTGAGGACCGCGCTTGAACACAAGGTCGGGTGAGGTGACCGTGAGATGCCGATCGATCCGAAGCACCTTCTCGACCTCGCTAAACGCTTGGTGGGTCCAGCGCCCGGTGCTGTCGAAGCGGACCTGCGCTGCGGCATATCTACTGCTTACTATGCCCTGTTTCATCTCCTCATAAAGGAGGCAATGACGAACTTCGTCTCGGACCCCGTCTTCCGACTGAAGCAAAACATCCCCGGAAGCCCCTGTGGCGTCAAACCACCCCTGTCTCGGCGACGCGAACGACTTCATCCACCTCGCAAGGCACCGCCATGATCCTGTCAGGCCATGGCAGGATTGCAGCAAAGACTCGGCCTCGGTTAGAATCGTTGCCGAAGAACGACGCCATGATTCTGGTGCCAGCGACCATGAACCGGACGCAGAGTGTGGACCGATTCGGATGGGCCTCACAGCGGACCCCAAGTCGATGACTTTCCCAGTGGCGTGGAGCTACCTGGTGGTGTGACGGGCGCCCGGCACCCGCAACGACGCTGAAGTCGTGAGCGCTGACTCGTATTGACAAGAGGAGGCCACGTTATGATGAAAACACCGCATGTGGTTCTGATCGGCCCGGCACCCGCGGCTGCACAGCTCGATAAACCGCATTCCTGCGGATGCGGAAAGAGGTTCTGCCCGCGCAAGGTTCATTCGGTGGCAGGCGTCATCTTCGGCGTCATGATGGTTCAGCACCTGATCGTCAACGCGCTGGGGTTGTGGCCGGCGCGATACCAGGCCGTCGTCGATCGCATCCACGGTCTCGGCGGCCTGCTGCCGTGGCTCAGCGTGACCCTGGTTTTCCTTCCGCTGGCGGTGCACGTCGGCTTCGGTCTGAAGATGCTCAGAGGCGCAGGGTTCGCATATCACACCGGCAAGCATCATCGCGGCGGCGACCTGCGTTTCCTCCTCCAGCGCGTGTCGGCCGTGATTCTCCTGGCGTTTCTTGGTCTGCACATCCTGACGTTGCACGACTGGGGATTTCACCAGATTTACCGGCTGACGGGCTGGGATGCGTTGAGTGCGTACCAGACGTCGGGCCTCTTTCATCCCGACCAGGCCTATACGTCGACGGCAAGCGCAATTCGCGACCTCGCGAGTCCCGCCGGACGGCTTTCGGCCGGCAACGTGTTTGTGATGGGATTCTACCTGCTCGCCATCTGGGCGACGGCCTACCACCTCTCGAACGGTCTATCCACCACGGCGCTGGTCTGGAACCTGACGAGAAGTCGAGAGTCGGAAAGGCGCCTCGTCCGCGTCTGTACCGGTTTCGGGATTGCCCTGGCATGCGTGGGTACGCTTGCCTGGTGCGCCTTCACGATCCTCGCTTGAAACTTGGGGAACACCCTGCATCGGTAACCACGCGACGCCTGCGTGTCCTCGGTTAACGCTCCGTTCACTACCAGGATCAGGTCCTCGCTGCACCCCGTCACGCCCGGATCGAGAACCAGTGGTTGGGCGCGAGGTGGTTCGATCCGATCAGCCACGGGACGGCGCGCGGATCGCCGCTCCAGCTTGCGGCGATCTGCAAGGCGGTCCTGACAAGGTCCAGCGTGAGCTCGGGGACGGGTCCGCACCAGCGAATCAAGGTGTCGCCATGGGCCAGCGGGAGAACCACGCGACGTAGCGGTCCTTCGGGACCAAGTGGAGGAAATTCGACATTGCCGGTGACGAACAGTCCCCCGCTCGCGGCCGCGAGCTGGTCACCCACATACCAGCAGGCCTTCTCCTTGTCCCACGGGCCGTCCCAGGTGAAATGATCGCGGCAGACCAGAGCTCCGTCCCGGCGAACTTCGAGATCCTGCACAATCCGCTTGAACTCGTAGAATTCGGCCTCTTGACCCACGCGGGCGTAACGCCCGGGAGTCCAGATGTCGCCCCAGATGAGCCTTGCGCTGCGGTCGAGATCGATCTCGGCTTTCTGGTGGTAACGACAGCCGCGAAAGGGGATATTCGGCCCTGGAAGCAGCACGAGCTGGGAGTCCGCGGCGGCCTTCACCCGCCACTGCTGGGTCGCGAACCCGCGGACTGCGGGATGGATCCGGGTGGACGACTGTCCGGTCACCACGGCGCAAGAGCCAGGCCGCGCATCGATCTCCACCAGGTGCCCATCGCCGTCGAGCAGGCCGGCCGTCGGGTTGAGCAAGTAAACGAGCGAGGCAAGCTCTCCGGGGAATTGAAACGGAGGCAATACGCGGAGGGGAACTTGCTGGTAGGTCAAACCAAAGCCGGTCCGCCCCTGCTGTTCGACCAGAGTGAGATGAACGCCGCCGATCTGGCCCGTGGAATGCTCGGCGAGTCGGAACTCGCCGAATTCGGCCGGAATCAGGAAGTCTTCGGCCGTGATGCGAACTGCTCGCGCACCCATCGAACCACATCCTCCACTCCGTCACCCTGACGGAGGCTGATCAGGTAAAACGGCCGGTCCCCGCGCATCCGCAGGCTGTCGCGCCGCATGACATCCAGGTCAGCGCCGACGTGCGGAGCCAGGTCGATCTTGTTGATGACCAGCAGGTCGCTGGTGCAGATTCCCGGCCCTCCCTTGCGGGGAATCTTGTCTCCCTCGGCGACATCGATCACGAAGATGAACACGTCGGCCAGCTCGCGAGAGAAGACAGCGGTCAGGTTGTCGCCCCCGGACTCGACGATGACCATCTCCAGGTCCGGGAAGATCCGCTCGAAATTGGCGATCGTGCTCAGGTTGCCGCTGGCGTCGTCGCGGATGGCCGTATGCGGGCAGCCGCCGGTCTGAACTCCGACGATCCGCTCGAGCGGTAGCACCTTGCGGCGGGAGAGGAACTCGGCGTCTTCGTGGGTGTAGATGTCGTTGGTGATCACCGCGAGGTTGATCTCGGGCCAGAGGTCCTTGCAGAGCCGCTCGACCAGGGCAGTCTTGCCCGACCCCACGGGACCCGCCACGCCCAGGGTGAAGGTTTTGCGGCGCGTGGCCGCGTACCGCGCGGGTCCGGGACGGCCCAGGTAGTCGTAGTCGTGGGGATGCTCGTGAGGATGATCTCCCTTGTGCATCGCGACCAGGCGCCCAAGGCGATGCCGGCTCTGGCGAAGCCCGGCGAAGAGGACGTCACGGACCCCGTCACGAGCGGAAGAGCCGGGAATAAAGCCGTGTCTGCTCATCGCAAAGAACCTCGTAGAACGGCGAGCCGCTCCCGGCGGAGGCGAGGCTGCGCTCGGCGAAGGTGGCTGCCAGATGGCTGATTTCTTCATGAAGATACGCGATCATCTGCTGGCCATTCGTGTGCCCGACCGGGATAGCACGAACGCCCGCACCGATCATACCCGCGACGGCCTGGTGGAGGTATGCCTGCAAGGTTTCCACCACGGAACCGCCGGCGATCGCGCCTAAGAGCCCGAAGACCACGGCGTGGTTCCACTGGCGGAAATCGCGGCCCGCCGAGGCACCGGTCTGGAAGGCGGAAATTCCCCCGGCACTCCAGACCCAGGTCGAGGCCAGCGCCAGCAGTTGCTCGCCCATCTCGAGGCTGGCCGAGCGAATGGAAGGAGGAGCGATCGAGGCGGTCAGCATGGCATTGGCGCGGGCTACTGTCTGCCAGTCGCCACTGGCGGCTGCCTGGCAGGAAGCGGAGACGACGACTCCTTCCAGGGGGCCCAGCGCGTGCCAGAGCCAGTTGCGGACGAATCGCTCGAGTGACTCGGCGTCTCCCACCAGCCGGCGGGCGATCGCGGCTTCGAGCCCCCAGGAATGGGTGTAGCCGCCGATGGGCAACGCCGAATCACTGATTTGCAGCAAGCGCAGGTTCATCACTCAGAACAAAAAGTAGCGCTGGGCCATGGGTAAGACCTTGGCCGGTTGCGAGCCCACCTTCTCACCATCAACCCACACCTGGTAGGTATCGGGATCGACCTTGATCTTGGGCGTGGCATCGTTCCGCTTCATGTCGGCCTTGCCGATCTTGCGCGTGTTCCTGACGGCCACGACCTCGCGCTGGAGCCCGTACTTCTCCACGATCCCGGCGTCGAGCGAGGCCTGCGAGACGAAGCTCATGCAGGTCTTGGACAGTGCTCGTCCATAAGCGGCGAACTGGGGTCGCGGGTAGACCGGCTGCGGGGTCGGAATGCTGGCGTTCGGGTCGCCCATCTGGGCATAGATCAACATTCCACCCTTGAGCACCAATTCCGGCTTGACCCCGAAATAGGCGGGTTTGTAGAGCACCAGGTCGGCGATCTTGCCAGGTTCGACACTCCCCAGCAGGTGCCCGACACCGTGGGTGATGGCCGGGTTGATCGTGTACTTGGCGACGAAGCGCTTCACGCGGTTGTTGTCGTTGCGCACCGTGTCGGTGTCGAGAGGACCGAACTGGACCTTCATCTTGTGCGCGGTCTGCCAGCAGCGGATGATGGTCTCGCCGATCCGGCCCATCGCCTGGGAGTCCGAGCTGTACATGCTGAGGATGCCGCGATCGTGGAACACGTCCTCGGCGCCGATGGTCTCGGCCCGGATCCGGCTCTCGGCGAACGCAACGTCCTCGGGGATTTTCCGCGACAGGTGATGGCAGACCATCAGCATGTCGAGGTGCTCGTCGATCGTGTTGACCGTGTAGGGCCGGGTCGGGTTGGTGCTGGAGGGAAGAACATTGGCCTCGCCGGCGATCTTGATGATGTCCGGCGCGTGGCCGCCGCCGGCGCCTTCCGTGTGGTAGCTATGGATGGTTCGCCCTTTGATGGCCCGGATCGTGTCGTCGACGAAGCCGGCCTCATTGAGCGAGTCGGTGTGGATGGCGACCTGGATATCCATGGCGTCGGCAACAGCAAGGCAGTCGTCGATGGCGGCGGGGGTGGTGCCCCAGTCCTCGTGCAGTTTCAGCCCGCAGGCGCCGGCCTTGACCTGATCCTCGAGAAGTTCGGGCAGGCTGCTGTTTCCCTTACCCAGGATTCCCCAGTTCATCGGCAGTCCCTCGGCGGCCTGAAGCATGCGCATGATGTTCCAGGGGCCCGGCGTGCAGGTCGTGGCCCAGGTGCCCGTTGCGGATCCCGTTCCACCGCCGATCATGGTCGTGATCCCGGCGGCGATGGCAACCTCGACCTGCTGGGGACAGATCATGTGGACGTGAGTGTCCAGGCCTCCCGGGGTGCAGATCAGGCCTTCGCCGGCGATCACCTCGGTTCCTGGTCCGATCACCAGTCGCGGATCGATGCCCGGCTGGATCAGCGGATTGCCGGCGCTGCCGACGGCGACGATCTTGCCGGCGCGGATGCCGATGTCGCCCTTGACGATCCCCAGGTGATCGATGATGACCGCGTTGGTGATCACGAGGTCGAGGTGTGGTGTGCTCATACGCTCATTGTAAGGGCATTGCCCCATGCCGTCGCGGATCACCTTGCCGCCGCCGAAGACGACCTCGTCGCCGGGGTGCGTGTAATCCTTCTCGATCTCGATCAAGAGCTCGGTATCAGCCAGGCGGACCCGGTCGCCGACGGTCGGGCCGTAATGCGCCGCGTAGGATGCTCGGGAAATCTTGAAACTCATGGTGTCTGCTCCCTGGTCGTGCCGTGTTCTCAGGTCACTTGCTCGGCTCGTTACCGAAGCTGCCGTCTTGCAACCGCTGGAAGGCCGCCTTGCGGACCGTGGGGTCGTCGAGCTGGCCCATGACCAGGCCGTTGAGACCGTAGACCTTGCGCTCGCCCGAGAAATCGACGAGCTGAACCTCCTTGACATCGCCCGGCTCGAACCGGATGGCCGTGCCCGAGAGGAGATCGAGACGCCTGCCGTAGGCTTTCTCGCGATCGAAGACGAGGGCTCGGTTGACCTCGAAGAAGTGGAAATGCGAGCCGACCTGGACTGGTCGATCACCCGTATTGGTGACCTTGAGCTGCACCGTGGGGCGGCCGGCGTTGATCTCGAGGTCCGGCCCGTCGTGAAAGTATTCGCCTGGTTTCATGGTTTTGCTTCCTCGCCAGGGAGTGTGGGCTCAGGGGATCGGGTTGTGGACGGTGACGAGCTTGGTGCCATCGGGGAACGTGGCCTCGATCTGGATCTCGGTGATCGTGTCGGCCACGCCTTCCATGACGTCGGCCTTGCTCAGGATGGTTGTTCCCGCGCTCATGATCTCGGCCACGCTCTTGCCATCGCGAGCCATCTCCTGCATTGCCGAGGAGATCAGGGCCGTGGCCTCCGGTAGGTTCAGCTTGAGCCCGCGGGCCTTGCGGGCCCTGGCCACTTCCCCGGCCACGAAGATCAACAGCTTGTCACGTTCTTGCGGCGTCAGATGCATGGTGTGCTCTCCTTGGGCTCTTGGCCATCGTGTCTCAGGGCGATTCCGTGCAGAAGTACTTCTCGAGCGCGCCGATGGCGATCACGATCCAGCAGGCGAAGACAAATGGTGCGGTGAGGGCCGCGGGGTTAAGTCCAGGAACCAGCTCGTGAATCTTGGGGAACATCTCGGTCAGCGGGGTCGAGAGGAAGGCCCCGAGAATCGGGATGACCAGCGACGGCCTCCAGAGGTACAGGCCGATCGCCGCCAGCGCGGCATTGTAGCCGTAAATGCCGATATTGACGGAACCGGTCGGGTCGTGATGGTAGATCCCGACCAGGGTCCCCAGGATCGATCCCAGAAGCCCAAGGACGGCATGCCGCCAGTTGTTCACCGCCAGTCCGGCGAAGAACGCGATACTGGTCAAGATACTCGCCTGGAACATGACCTCGCCCAGGCCTTCGGTGAACGCGGTTGTGATGTTGAAGCTCTCGGGCGGGGCGGGCAATTCGACGCGCGGCAGTCCCATGAGCGTGCCGGTTCCCAGCAGGACCCACGTTGTCACGATGAATGGAAATGTGTACGTCGGAAACGGCAGATAGGTCCTCATCGCCCAGGTGACGACGGATGAGGCCGCGCATCCAGCCAGCATCAGAAGGATCGCCAGCACGGTCGGCTTGAAATAGAAGAACAACGCAATCCCGACCAGGGTGGCATTGAAACCATAGATGCCGTCACGAATCTGCTTCTCGTCATAGCCGAGCAGCCGGGCCGTGATGGTTCCCAGGACCGTGCCGATCAGCCCGCCCAAAGCCATGAGCAACGCAAAGGCCGCGTTCTCCTCGAACGCTCCGGCGGCGATGCCGACGAGAAACAACAGCCCCGTCAGGGCGTTGTCCTGAAACATGATCTGGCCTACGCCTCGCAAGAAGATCTTCGCCCATTCCTGGGGGGTGTAACCGGCGATCACGCTTGGCGGCAACTCTCGGACCTTGCTCATGAACCGCTCGCACGCGACTGTTGCCAGGATCGAGCCGGCTCGGCAGCCCATCGACCGTCTCGCCGCGATCCCAGGATTGCCCGACCCGACACCAAGAAGCATTCACGATATTTAAATGGGACCCGATGCAAGACCTCTTGTAACAGACAAGAAATGACAACGCAATTCCTTGCTCGGAAGCGCCGTACAGTATACAAGTGTATCAACGGTGGCAATCCACTCTCGTCGTTCAACTCGCTCCGGTTCCGCTCCGCCATGTTCTTCTGAGGAAGAAACGCAGGGACCGGTTCGGGATCGATATCGGCCGCCGATTCGGCCGAACTCCGGCGGCTTGCGGACTTTGCCTGGATCGGCTTCTCATCGCTGGTCCGGAGTCCAAGCGCCGCAGCAGGTTCAGGCAATGGCGGGGGTAGCTTCTTGACTCGCGGTGTTTTGGCCGTTAAGTTGAGATTTAATAAGGAATTACGAATATAGGCGTTGCCGGTGGCTGGTCCACGCGTCAGGATGGCGCAAACGCCCGGCCCCGTTTTTCTTCAACGACCGAAGAGAGAGCCAAGACCGGGATCGGGGGACGGAACCCCCCTCCGACTGTCGTTGCCGGTTTCGTCCGGCGAGCTTGCGGCCCTGGCAAATCATCTGTGCTGTCGTTGATTTTCTTGACTCGTTTGAGGAGTCTTCCAGTCCGATGTCCACCACGCCCAAGTATGTTTACACCTTTGGTAGCGGTAAAGCCGACGGCCGTTCCGACATGAAGGATCTGCTCGGCGGCAAAGGTGCCAATCTCGCGGAGATGAGCTCCATCGGAATTCCCGTTCCCCCGGGCTTCACGATCACCACGGAAGTGTGCCAGGATTACTACGCGGCGAACAGGACCCTTCCGGAGGCCGTGAAGCCCGAGGTCGAGGCCGCGCTCAAGCAGGTTGAGGCGCAGACCGGCAAGAAGTTCGGCGACGCGTCCGACCCGCTGCTGGTGAGCGTCCGCTCCGGTGCGGCACTGTCGATGCCGGGAATGATGAACACCATACTCAACCTCGGGCTCACCGATGTCTCGGTCGAGGGACTGGCAAAGAAGACGGGCAATCCCCGGTTCGCGTACGACGGCTACCGCCGGCTGATCGACATGTTCGGCTCGACCGCCATGAACGTCGAACACGAAGCGTTCGAGCACGAGCTCTCTGCGCTCAAGAAGGAGCAGGGCGTCATGCTGGACACCGAACTGGGTCCGGAGGACCTCAAGGAACTGGTCAAGCGGTACAAGGCCGTTTACACCAAGCACGTGGGCGAGCCGTTCCCGCAGGATCCCAAAGACCAGCTCTGGAAGGCCATCATGGCGGTCTTCAATAGCTGGATGGGTAACAAGGCCGTGCAGTACCGCCGGATCGAGCGGATCACCGGGCTCAAGGGCACGGCGGTCACCGTTCAGGCCATGGTGTTCGGCAACACCGGCAACAACTCGGGCACGGGCGTGGCGTTCACACGAGATCCGAACAACGGCGAGGACGAGTTCTTCGGCGATTACCTGATCAACGCCCAGGGTGAGGACGTGGTGGCCGGCATTCGCACCCCCGAGCCGATCACCCAGCTTCATGACGAGATGCCGAAGGTCTATCAGCAGTTGATGGACATTCGCAAGAAGCTGGAGTCGCACTACAAGGAGATGCAGGACATCGAGTTCACGGTCGAGGATGGAACCCTCTACATGCTGCAGACCCGGACCGGCAAGCGGACCGGGACGGCCGCCGTGCAGATCGCCGTCGAGATGGTCAAGGAGAAGCTCATCGACGAGGCGACAGCGCTCAAGCGAGTCAGCCCGGACAGCCTGAACCACCTATTCATGCCCCAGATCGACCCCAAGTACAGGCAGAAGGCCAGGGCGGTCGCGCGCGGCATCTCGGCCAGCCCGGGTGCGGCGGTGGGCAAGCTGGTTCTCTCGGCCGAGGCGGCGGTGCAGGAGGCCGCCAAAGATCCCAATGCCCGGCTCATGCTCGTGCGCAAGGAGACGAGCCCCGAGGACGTCGCCGGCATGCATCTGGCCAAGGGGATCCTCACGGCCACCGGCGGCAAGTCGAGCCATGCCGCCGTCGTCGCCCGCGGCTGGGGCAAGCCCTGCGTGGTCGGCTGCGACGCCCTCAGCATTGACGAGAAGGCCGGACGGGTCACGATCAACGGTCAGACCGTCAAGGTGGGCGACTACCTCACGATCGACGGCACGACCGGTGAGGTCTGGGCCGCCGAGATGCCGACCATCGACCCCACCATCCCAGAGCAATACTTCACGCTGATGGAGTGGGCCGACAAGGTGCGCACTCTCAAGGTCCGCACCAACGCCGACACGCCCGAGGACGCCGTCAAGGCCCGCTCGTTCGGCGCCGAGGGGATCGGATTGTGCCGCACCGAGCACATGTTCTTCGAGGGCCAGCGAATCGTCGACATGCGGAAGATGATCCTCGCCGACGACGAGGCAGGGCGGAAGAAGGCCCTCTCGGCCCTCGTTCCTTACCAGAAGCAAGACTTCATCGGGATCTTCGAGGCGATGGACGGCCTGCCGGTCACCATCCGCTTGCTCGATCCCCCGCTCCACGAATTCCTGCCTCACGATGAGGCCGGCCAGGGCGAGGTCGCGCGCCAGCTCGGCATCCCGATCGAGAAGGTCAAGCGCCGGGTCGAACAGCTCCATGAGGCCAATCCGATGCTCGGCCTGCGCGGCTGCCGCTTGCCCATCAAGTTCCCGGAGATCGGCGACATGCAGGTCCGGGCGATCCTCGAGGCCGCCATCGAGGTGCAGAAGAAGGGCAAGACCGTCCTGCCCGAGATCATGATCCCGTTGATCGGCACCGTCGAGGAGCTGATTTTCCTCAAGAAGCGGGCACTGGCCGTGGCCGAGGAGGTCTTCGGCAAGGCCGGCGCGAAGGTCGATTTCCTGATCGGCACGATGATCGAGATCCCCCGCGCCGCACTGACGGCCGACCAGATTGCCGAGGAGGCCGAGTTCTTCTCCTTCGGCACCAACGACCTGACCCAGATGACCTTCGGCTTCTCCCGCGACGACATCGGCTCGTTCATGCCGATCTACCTCGAACAGAAGATCCTGCCCATCGACCCGTTCCAGACCCTGGACCAGAGGGGCGTTGGCCAGCTTGTCGAGATGGGCACGGCCAAGGGCCGCAAGGCCCGCAAGGAGAAGCACGGCGAGCACCTGAAGGTCGGCATCTGCGGTGAGCACGGCGGCGACCCCGACAGCGTGGTTTTCTGCCACAATGTCGGCATGGACTACGTTTCCTGCTCACCTTTCCGCGTTCCCATCGCCCGCCTTGCCGCCGCCCAGGCCGCCCTCGCCGGCGGCGGGACGATCGCCCGCGACAAGTGATCGGATTTTAGATTTTAGATTTTAGATTTTGGATTGCGGAATGAGTGTTAAGCTTCACAAGGCCGTCCGGGCGATTGCTCGGGCGGCTTTTCTGCGCGCATTGGCCGGTGCGATCGGCAGAGTCTCTGCACGCAAGTCGCCGGCTAACGACCGAAGCGACTCAACCGGCTGCCCCTTCCTTGCGGTAGTGGCCGATCACGGTCTCGACGGCCCTGCGCCAGCGCTCCATGGCCCTGGACCGCCAGGCGTAATCCCGGGCGGGGGTGAAGGTATGGCCGCCCGACTCGAGCAGTTCGATGGCCCCGGCACGATTGTTCCAGAGTCCCGCACCCAGGCCGGCCAAGAGCGCTGCGCCCAGGGCAGTGGACTCGGTCTGGGGGCTGCGGCGGATGGGCTGGCCAAGCACGTCGGCCTGGAACTGGAGGAACTCATCCGACCGGGCCATCCCGCCATCCACCCTCAGCTCATTGAGTGCGGAGTCGAGGTCATCCTGGACGGCCTCGATCAGGTCCGCGATCTGGAAGGCGACGCCTTCGAGGGTGGCCCGGGCGATATCGGCCAGGGTCGTGGCACGGGAGAGTCCGAAGAGGGTCCCCCGGGCCGTGGGCTGCCAGTGCGGAGCGCCCAGCCCGGTCAAGGCGGGAACGAACGTGACCTCGCATTCGGGATTCCCCTGGAGGGCGAGAGCGCCGATCTCGGGAGCCGCGCCGATGGCCTTGAGGCCGTCGCGGAACCACTGCACGGCCGCGCCGGCGATGAACACGCTCCCCTCGAGCGCATACTGCGCGGGCTCGTCGCCCAGTGAGGCGGCCCGGGTTGTGATCAATCCCTGGGCCGAGCGGACGATCCTGGAACCGGTGTGGGCCAGCAGAAAGGCTCCCGTGCCATAGGTACACTTGGCCTGTCCCGGCTCCAGGCAGCCTTGCCCGACGAGCGACGCCTGCTGATCGCCGGCCACTCCGGTGATCGGAATGCCGTCGGGAAGATAGTCCAACCCGCAAGTGACACCAAAATGTCCCGCGCTGGGGCGTATCGATGGCAATATTCCGGGTGGAACCGCGAATACATCACAGAGTGAGTCGGCGTACTGTCCCGTTTCCAGGTCCATGAGCAGGGTCCGCGACGCGTTCGTGACATCCGTGAGATGCTGTCGGCCGCCGGTCAAGTGCCAGATCACCAGGGTATCGACGGTCCCCGCGGCCAGTTCGCCCCTTTCTGCTCGGGGGCGAGCCCCGGGGACATTATCGAGGATCCAGGCGATCTTGGTCGCCGAGAAATACGGGTCAAGGACCAGCCCGGTGCTCTGGGTGATCCACTGCCGCTGGCTGTGTAACCGATCGCAGATGGCGGCCGTTCGGCGGTCCTGCCAGACCAAGGCCGGCGCGATCGGCCAGCCCGTCGCCCGCTCCCAGACAATCGTCGTCTCGCGCTGATTCGTCAGTCCAATAGCCGCGATCCGATCCGCTTTCACCCCCGCGTCCAGCAAGGCCCGCGTCACCGGGGAGCCCACCGAGGCAATCAAGGCGTCGGCATCGTGCTCGACCCATCCGGAACGAGGGTAGCTTGGCAGGACCTCAGTCTGACCCTGTCCCGCTGGTTGCAACCTCGCATCGTACAGGACCGCTCGCGTGCTGGTCGTTCCCTGGTCGATCACCAGAAGATGGTCGCGTGCCATGAGATGTTCCCCGTTGATACAATGGCTGATCGCTCGAGAATAATCTTTCGATCCGAGGCAAACCATGGAAAAGACGACGGTTTACGAACTGCTGCCCTTATCGGCAGAAAGAGTGAAGCGATGCATGAAGGTTTGATCATCCCCCTGTGCGGCATCATGATGCCGCTGGTTCTGGTGCCGACGATCATCTTGCTGGTGCACCGCCAGAAGAAACGGGAGTGGTACCATCAGGAGCGGCTGCGAGCACTCGACATGGGCTTGCCGGCCTCCGTACCCGATCGGACGCTGGGCGGCGGGACCGTGGTCGCGATCGGAGCAGGCGTCCCCATTGCCGCGGTGCTAACCGCCTGGATGACCACCATGAGCGTTTCCGACTCCCATCCCGACTACATGCCGATCATCGCGGTTGCGTGGGGATGCGCGTTCATGATCGGCAGCGGCGCCTTGATTACCAGCCTGGTTCTGGGAGTCTTGCTCATGCGCTCAAGAAAGCCCGCGGAGCCGGTGGATCAGTTCGCGGCGATCAAGCCGGCGTACGAGCCGGACGCCTACGACGTGGTCTCTCGCCGCGGCTGATCGAGAGGGCATTCTCTCCAAGCGCGACAATCCCGCCCCAGCCCAGACGGCCAGAAGCGGCTCGATCGGAATGTGGAACCGGGCCGAGACGATGGTCAGCGTATGGAAAAGGGCGATCAAGAGAGCGGTCACGATCGTCGGCCACAATCTTCTGCGGACGTCGCTGGTGGCGAGCCCCAGCCCGAGCAGGGCGGCCATGGTGAGCGCCAGATGGCTGACCCGGTAAGCCCACACACGCGTTTTGGGATTGGTCTCGTCGAACAGCCAGAAGTAGCGGAACCGGCGCATGCAAAGCCGCCAGTACCTGCCCGGGCGGTCGCGCAGCTCGTTGATCGCCCGCCGGAACAAGATCCGCGATCGCTCGGGCTCGGAGACGGAACCAAGCAGCTTGAGATCCTCACGGGTCAGGGCGATGTCATCGATGTAGCCCGCCTCGTGCCGGGCGGCCCAGAGCCTGCGATTGAGCGAGGCCAGGCCGGATTGACTTTTCCCCTCGTCGAGCACCTGCCCCACGCTGGCGCGAACCACCTTGTCGGTCCCTTCGCTGAGTGCGCAGTTTCCCTGCCAGAACGCATAGCCGAAGGTGCTCTTGATCGCCACGAGCTCGCCGTGAACCAGGGCGTTGCGGATGAGCCAAGGCGCGATCCCCGCCGCCGCCGTCAGCACGACCATGGCTGCAAGCCTGGTTGCTTTGGTGCGGGAACGCGCAGGAGCGGACCCGCCCTGCACAATGGCCCAGAGAGCGCCCGCCCCCCCCAGCGCGAGGATCGGGTCGCTTAATGTCACCGCCGCGAGCAAGGCCCCAGTGATTAGCGCGCCGGCGGTGCGTCCGCTGGTCACGGTTCTGAAAGCACAGACAAGTGTCCATGTCATCAGCGTCGCGCCCAGCAACGCAACCTGGACGTGGGTTGTGGCGTAGACGAGCATGGGATGGAGCGCCGCGATCAGGCCGGCCGCGACGCTGACCGCACAATGATGCGGCGCCACCTCGCGTGCCAGGCGCAGCACGCCCAGCACGAGAAGGCCTCCCAGAATCGCCTGGCCCAGTTCCAGGATGAGCAGGGCCGCCGGCGTCTCTGCACCGCCAACCGCGTAAGCCAGGGCGACCAGGGCCGGATACATGGGTGCTTGCTGCGACGTCGGGCCCAGGGCGCCCAGGAAGCGAACGGAGAACCCGTGCCCGGCCAGCAAGTTCGCCGCGATCTCGCCGTGCTCGTAAGTGCTCCGCGGCACCTGGTGACTTTGCAAGATCAGCACGGCGGCGGCTCGGACGGCGATCGCCAGCAGGACGAGCCCGGCATCCTGCCGGCACTGGCGGTTCCTCATGAGACGCGTCTCCGCGTGCGCACGGCTCCCGGGCAGCAAGGGGCCGCGACGATCGACAGTCGCGACAAGATCGCCATCCCCGCGCAGCCCGTCGATTATGTGAAAACGGCGCCAAGGGGTCAATGCGGATCAAGAGTGCAGATTCTCCGCGGGTCCGGCGGGGTTGTGCGTCTCGGATCATGTCCACATCAATTCCGTTAATTCAACGAATGTCGTAGATGTACCCATAACAGACAGGTAAGGGTAAGAAGATAACCCCGAAAACCGTGACGTCCGGCCCTTGTTCAGTACAGGTACGGCGACCTTTGCCGCAACGAGAAGCGCGTCTCGCTTGATCCTGGCATAGGTGCAGAATAGGTGGAGAATAGGTGCAGATCGGGTTGGAAAACAGCCGCTCACCGCGTTCACGCGTTTTTTTCTTTTCTTGGGGACTGAATGCTGGACTCGCCAACATTCGTTCGCTATGATCGCGCTCCGTAGTACGCAATCGGGCAGGGAGAAGCGACAATATTCCTCTTTTGGGATTCTCGCGCGCATCCCAGCACACCTGGGATTTTTTTTCTGTAAGTTCGATCGCGGCCAACGAAGCGGCCTATCCATGGATATCGTCCTGTCCCCCCTGGGTGTCGGTCGCTTTATGGGATGATAAAGCCACCGATTCTCGAAGATTCCCTGTGCTTGTTGATGGATTCGGGCAAGAAAATAACGCACGCTTCGAGAATTTGTTTGACTCCTAGTGGACTACTATGATTAGCTTCTGACTTATCGGTTTGCATGGTTGTTCAGCTTAGACCGTGCAATCCATGCGCAAGTTTCCTTCAATAGATTGCAGGGTGTTTATTAGACTGCAAGACGCGGAAAATCGACAACCAAGAAATGAGCAACAAACGCAATTTCTTCTCTTCGTCAATTCCCTACAATTGCAGCCGGCACGACGGTACCAAGCCGGCCAGAGTGAAATGATCATGGACCGTCGATCAAGCGATCACTCGGCTCTGATTCCACCCGGTCAGTGACCTCCGATGATGCATCCGGCAGCGGTGACGCAACCAAGGACTTTGCCGAGAGCCAGGACCAAGACCGGGATGTTTTGGTGCCTGCTCACCACCTCGCCATGAATGAGATCCAACTTCCGTCAAATTCGATCTGATCGATCGGTTTATTCTGGAGGGGCAACTCGATGAAGCGCTCGAAGACCTCCAGCCGCAAGGCTCTCTCCCGGGATCGCCGACTTTTTGCCCGCTCTTCGAACCGGGTTCGGCGACGTGCCGCGACCTTCAAGCTCGAGTCGCTCGAGGAGCGAACGCTGTTGTCGGTCAACCCGGGGGGCTCCGCGGCCTCTCCTTTCGTTAAGACCCAGCTCCAGGTCACGGGGACCAGCCCCGCGGTGGTGAGTCCAAGTGACCTCACGATCGACGGCAATGTCGCCACCGGCGTGTCGGTGCTCGACAGCCACGACCTGGTTTTCAGCTTCCCGACGACGGCTGATGGCGTGCACAACGTGTCGATCAGCGGCCTCACCGACATCCACGGCGTGACCCTGACGCCCGACAAGTTCAGCTTCAAGACCGACACCGTGCCGCCGTACATCGTGTCGAGCTCGCTGGTTAACGGTTCCGTGTTCTCCCCTGCGCCCCAGAATGTCACCGAGGTGGTGACGTTCAGCGAGCCGATGAACACGTCGCTGACGCCGTCGATCGATCTCTACGGTGAGATCCGCAACATCCACCCCGCGGCTGCGTCCGACACCTGGGATTCGACCGGGACCGTGCTCACGATCCAGTACAACAACCTGCCTTCCGACGCCTACCAGTTCAACCTCTACACCTCCGGCTTCCAGGACCTGGCGGGGAACACCCTCGTCAGCGGCCTCACGACCAACTTCACGGTCACGGGCGGGACGAGCGACCTCACCGGCCTGACGCCGGTCCTCCCGCTGGGCAGCCTGGTCTACCAGACCACGGTTGACAACGCCCTTCTCTCCCAGAACGATACCGACACGTATGACCTGGCGATCGATCCCCAGCAGACGCTGGCCGTGGTCGTGACACCGGTCACCTCGTCGCTGACGGCCACCGTGGATCTCTACTCGCCCAGCGGCAAACTGATCGGTGCGGCGACCTCGCCGTCTCCTGGCGCCCCGGCCGTTCTCTCCGGCGTCCAGAGCTCCAAGGGGGGGACCTACCAGTTCACAGTCAGCGGCGGGCCGGGCGAGTACACCATCCAGCCCATCCTCAACGCCTACGTCGACCGGGCGGCCTACGGCGGCGCGCCCGACAACTCGATCGCCACGGCCACGCCGATCGATCCCTACGGCAACAATTTCATCGGCCAGGACAACCGCACCGCGGTCCTGGGGGAGGCACCATCCCCGGCCCCCAACGACCCCGTGTACTCGTTCGCTCTCAACCAGGGAGAGAGCGCCACGATCGCGCTGCAGAGCCTCGACGGCAAGAATGGAGCGTTCACGCTCTACGACGATCAGGGCGACGTCCTGGGGTCCAGTTCGCCCGACGCGGCCAACTACACGGCCGGCCTGAATAACTTCGTGGCGCCGAACGGCGGCACCTACTACGTGCAAGTCACCGGCGACCCCGGGCTCCAGTTCAACCTGGTCGTGACCCGCGGGGCCGACTTCACGACCCAGGATCACACGTCTTTTGGTGACGCCCAGGACATCACCGCGACCCAGCAGTCGGGCGATTCCAAGCAGGGCGGGGCGCTGGGGTACCTTACTAACCCTACCAACCAGATCGGAACGGATTTCTACGCGGTCAACGCCAACGCTGGTGACAACCTGCACTTCGCCACCAGCACGCCGGCCGGCGGACCCAACGAGTTCGTCAACAACTTATATCCCGAGTTGTTGCTCTACGACCCCAACGGCAACCTGGTGGCCGTCGCCGCCGGCAACGCCTCCGATGGCCGCAACTCGGTGATCGACTTCACGGTTCCCGAGGGAGACGCCGGCAAGTGGGTCATCGAGGTCACGCCGTCCCCCAATACCGAGACCCCAAGCTCAGGCGAGTACGGCCTGCTGGTCACCGGAGCCACCGGCAGCCTATCGCCGTTCGTGGTGACGGCTACGACACCGGCGGCCGGGGCTCTGGTGCAGCCTCCCACCGACATCATCGTCACCTTCAACGACCCGGTTCTGGGCACGTCGCTGACGCCCGGCGAGCTGGAGGTCAACGGCGTCGCGGCCACGGCCGTGAGCATGGTCAGCGCGAACACCGTGGACTGGTCAGTCCCGTCGAGTGCCTACGCGACGGGCATCGACCTGCCGAACATCGTGACGATCGGCGCCGATAGCGACGGCAACCAGGTCACGGATGTGAGCGGCCAGACCCTGACGCCTTACAGCTACACGTTCTTCACGACCAACGTGGCGCCTTACGTCGTCAGCTCGTCGATCGACGGCTCGGTCTTCTCGCCGGCCCCGGCCAACGTGACCGAAGTCGTGACCTTCAGCCAGCCGATGGACACATCGTTCACGACTCAGTCGTCCTTCGACCTGCTCGGGAACTACCGCAACGTGCAGTACGCCGCGGCGTCGTATAGCTGGGATCCGACGGACACGATCCTGACGATCAACTACACCAACCTGCCGGACGACACCTACACGCTGACCCTTTTCGCCAGTGGGTTCGAAAACTCGGTCGGCATCCAGCTCGCCAGCAACTACGTCGCCAACTTCGCGGTTGCTCTGGGCACCGTGGCCTTCCCGACGCCGCTGACTGCCGTGCCGCCCCTCGGCGACCTGATCTACACCGGCACGGACAACCACGTCCTGGTGACGCCGACGGATGTCGACGGTCTCACGTTGGCTCTCAATGCGGGCGAGACGCTGACCCTCATCGGCACGCCAACCGGCTCGGCTCAGCAACTGGTGATCACGGTGCTCGATCCAGACAACAACACGATCGGCACGGCTACCGCCTCGGCGCCGGGCCAGGCGGTCACGCTCGAGACCGTTCCGGTTGACTCGACGGGTACCTACACGATTCAGATCAGCGACGCCGGCGGCAACATCGGCCTGTACTCCATCCAGGCCTACCTGAACAGCTACATCAAGCAGGGCACGTCGAACGACACGATCGGAACGGCGCAGGATCTGAGCAGCAACTCGTACCTGCTTGGTCCCGGCGATGCTGATCGACTGGGCGTGGTCGACCCCAACCCGCCGTTGCAGGACACCCAGGATTACTACTCCTTCGACCTGACCCAGGGTCAGAGCACGACGATCGTGGCCGAGAGCCTCAATGGCTTGAACCTCCAGATCACCTTGGTCGACGGTGACGGCAACGTCCTGGCCACCGGCGTGGGCGGATCGACCAACGTCGACTCGAAGATCGAGAACTTCGTGGCCCAGGCCACGGGGACCTATTATGTCGAGATCACCGGCGACCCGGGCGTCCAGTACAGCCTGACGGTCACCCGCAGCGCCAACTTCGACATCGAGCCCAACAACACCCCAAGCACCGCACAGTCCTTGACCGGGACCAACGGTGTGCTGGGCGCGCTCGATCCAGACTCGTCCTCGCTGTCCCCGGCGGTGGACAACGACTGGTACTCGATCAATGTCGCGGCCGGCAATTCACTGTACCTGCAATCGTACACGCCGTCGGACCAGGGGGGCCAGTTCATCAACACCGCTGCGGTCAACCTCGAGCTCTACGACACCTTCGGCAAACTGGTCGCGGTCGGCTCCGTGCTTCCCGACGGCCGCAACGAGGCGCTTTTCTTCAACGCACCCATCACCGGCACCTACTTCATCCACGTGTTCAACAACCCCGGAAACTCGGGTGAGTACTACCTCTCGGTCGAGACTTCGCAGTACCAGTCGGGCGCCATCTCCGGCGAGGTCTACAACGACCTCAACGGCAGCGGCAGCCTCCTCCCGGGCGATCCCGGCCTGAACAACTGGGAAATCGACGTCTACGACTCCAGCAACAACTTCGTCGCCTCCCAGCTCACCTCCGGCGGCGGCTACTTCGACATCGCGGGCCTGGCACCGGGCACCTACACGGTGGACGAGGTCTTGCAGAGCGGCTGGACGCAAACCCAGCCGGCGTTTCCGTACACCTATACCGTCACGGTCACGGCCGGCGGCACATCGTCGGGCAATTACTTCGGCAACTTCCAGAACATCACCATCAGCGGTGAGAAGTTCAACGACCTGACCGGCTCTGGTTCCTTCCAAGCTGGCGACCCCGGCCTGCCCGGCTGGACGATCGACCTGTTCAACTCCGCGGGCGCCATCGTCGCCACCGCGGTGACCGACCAGAATGGCGACTACAGCTTCAGCGACGTCGGCCCCGGCACCTACACGGTCCAGGAGGAGTTGCAGCCGGCCTGGATCCAGACTTTCCCGGCGCCCCCCGGAACCTACACCTTCACCGCGACCAGCGGTTCGGATCAGACCGGGTTGCTCTTCGGCAACTTCCAGCTCGTGACCTTCTCCGGCGAGGTCTACAACGACCTCAACGGCAGCGGGGTGAACGCTCCCGGCGATCCGGGCCTACAGGGCTGGACGGTCAACCTGCTCGACTCGTCCCGCAACATAGTCGCCACGACCACCAGCGCCTTCGATGGGACCTACTCTTTCTCGGACGTCGGTCCCGGCACCTACACGATCGAGGAGGTCAACCAGACCGGCTGGTACCAGACCGAGCCGGTCAATCCTCCGGGAACCTACACGGAAGAGGCCATCAGCAGTACGAACCCGAGCGGACTCGACTTCGGCAACTTCCAGCTCGTGAACGTCACCGGCGAGGTCTACAACGACCTCAACGGCAACGGCAACCTCGACCCGGGCGAGCCCGGCCTGCAAGGCTGGACGGTGCTGCTGCTCAATCCCGCCGGCAACACGCTGGCCTCGACGACCAGCGACGTGAACGGGAACTATGAGTTCGACAACCTGTTCCCGGGCACGTTCACGGTCGAGGAGATCCTCCAGGCGGGCTGGATCCAGACCCAGCCGGTCAACCCGAACTACTACCAGTTCACGACCCAGAGCGGTCTGAACGAGACCGGGCTGAACTTCGGCAACTTCCAGCTCGTGAACGTCTCCGGCCAGGTCTACAACGACCTCAACGGCAGCGGCAGCCTCCTCCCGGGCGATCCCGGCCTGAACAACTGGGAAATCGACGTCTACGACTCCAACAACAACTTCGTCGCCTCCCAGCTCACCGCCAACGGCGGCTACTTCGACATCACCGGGCTGGCTCCGGGTACCTACACGGTGGCGGAGGTGCTGCAGAGCGGCTGGACGCAAACCGCGCCGTTGTCGTACACCTATATCGTCACGGTCGCGGCCGGCCAGACCTCCAGCGGCAACGACTTTGGCAACTTCCAGAACATCACCATCAGCGGTGAGAAGTTCAACGACCTGACGGGTTCTGGTACCTTCGTGCCTGGCGACCCCGGCCTGCCCGGATGGACGATCGATCTCCTCGACGCCACCGGCGCCATCGTCGCCACCACGGTAACCGACCAGAATGGGGACTACAGCTTCACCGACGTCGGCCCCGGCGTCTACACGGTCCAGGAGGAGCTGCAGCCGGGCTGGATCCAGACGTTCCCCGCCCCTCCGGGAACCTACACGGTCACCGCGACCAGCGGCTCGGATCAGACCGGGTTGCTCTTCGGCAACTTCCAGCTCGTGACCTTCGCGGGCACGGTGTACAACGACCTGAACGGCAATGGCGTCCTCGACCAAGGCGATCCGGGCCTACAGGGCTGGACGGTCAACCTGCTCGACTCCAGTGGCAACATCGTCGCCACGACCACCAGCGCCGATGACGGGACCTACTCTTTCTCGGACGTCGGTCCCAGCACCTACACGATCGAGGAGGTCAACCAGACCGGCTGGTACCAGACCGAGCCGGTCAATCCTCCGGGAACCTACACGGAACAGGCCATCAGCAGTACGAACCCGAGCGGACTCGACTTCGGCAACTTCCAGCTCGTGAACGTCACCGGCCAGGTCTACAACGACCGGAACGGGAACGGCAGCAACGACGGCGGCACCGACCCCGGCCTGCAAGGCTGGACCGTGCTGTTGCTCGATCCCTCGGGCAACACGGTGGCCACAACCACCAGCGACATGAACGGGAACTACATGTTCGCCAACCTGTTCCCCGGCACGTTCACCGTCGAGGAGATCCTCCAGGCGGGCTGGATCCAGACCCAGCCGGTCAACCCGAACTACTACCAGTTCACGACCCAGAGCGGCATGAACCAGACCGGGCTCGACTTTGGCAACTTCGTCAATTCGGAGAACTTCTACGGGACGGTCTACAACGACCTGGTCGGGAACGGCATCTTCGACGCTTACGATCCGCCCCTGGCCGGCTGGACGATCAACGTGCTGAACTCCGGCGGCAGCGTGGTGGCGACGACCACCAGCGCGGGGGACGGCACCTACTCGTTCACCGCCTTGCCGGTCCAGCAGTACACGATCCAGGAGGTCACCCCGCCAGGCTGGGTCATCACCGAGCCGACCAACCCGCCGGGAACGTATACGCTCCCCGGCTTGAGCGGCATTTACACGGGCCTCGATTTCGGCAACTTCCAGCTCGTGAGCGTCTCCGGCAACGTCTACAACGACCTCAACGGCAACGGCAACCAGGATCCGGGCGACGCCGGCCTGAAGGGCTGGATGGTCGACGTGATCAACTCCAGCGGCCAGGTGGTGGCTTCGGCCCTCACGGACCCCAACGGCAACTACACGATCGGCAGCATCGGTCCTGGCTCGTACACGCTCGCCGAGGTCGTCCAGAGCGGTTGGGTTCAGACCCAGCCGGTCAATACCACCTACTATTCGTTCACGACCAGCAGCGGTACGAACATCGCCGGCGGGATCTTCGGCAACTTCCAGACGGTGACGCTCAGCGGCGAGGTCTATAACGACTTGAATGGCGACGGGATGATCGATCCGGGCGATACGGGCTTCTCAGGCTGGACGGTCAACCTGCTCAACAGCCAGGACAAGGTGATCGCAACCACCACCACCGATTCCAACGGGAATTATTCCTTTGCCGGCGTCGGCCCCGGCGCCCAGACACTCCAGGAAGTGCCCCAGAACGGGCCCGGCAACGTCCCGTACCTCCCGACGGTTCCCTCTACGGGCACCATCGCGATCACGCCCACCAGCGGTACCAATCGGTCGGGGTTGAATTTCGGCAATATACTCCAACCCGAGGTCGTTGACGTTAGAATCGATTGGGGCTCAGAATCGATGTCGATCCTGAACTTGACCCGCAATCTGCCGTTCATCAATATCAACGCGATTGATATCATATTTAATGAGAACGTGATCGTGAGTAAGGCAGACCTGACGCTGGAAAGCCTGATCAATTCGGGCAATTCCTACAATTTCAGCGGATTCAGCTACATCCCGGCGACCCACGACGCCAAATGGAGTCTGCCGACCGCCATCGGAGTCGATAGTCTGATGATGGCCCTCGAAGGAGTCCACGTCAATCCGGGCATCTACCTGAACGAATTCACGCAGAAATTCAAGGTCCTGCCCGGCGACGTCAACGGCGACGGCGTTGTCAACAGCCTGGACATGGGCGTCGTTCGCAACGAGATCGTGGGAATCTCGCCGGAAACCGTCTGGGCCGACCTGGACGGAGCCCTGGACAACGAGGGTAACATAGTCATCGATATGAACGATTACAACGCCGTGAAGAAGCGGCTCGGCTCTTCGTTGTCGTGATCTCGTCTCGCGCTTGGACAGCGTGGTGCAATCAACTGATGTTGTTACAATCTCTGAATGGAATCGCGGGAACTTAGCTAAGGGGCTTGATGATTCATGAGAAAGATCCTGAACATTTCAATCTGCGAGGCCTTCCGCAGTCGACATCGCCGTCGATGCTGGGGACTTGCCATCCCGGCCGCAGTATTTCTGACCTTGTCGCTCGGGGCGCCTTCGCGCGGTGCGAACCTCGACTTGATCTTGGACAATTTCCAGACGATTTCGTCCACCACCGGTTCCTTCGAGGTTGACCTGGTCAACAACTCCGGCTCGAGTGTCAACGTAAGCGATTTCTCAATCGAGCTGCAGTTGTCCGGGTTAGCCGGCGTGGTGTTCACCAGCGCGTCGGAGAACACAACGGCCTACCCCTACATCTTCGCAGGTGTGGGAACCGGGCCTCCCCTCTCGTTCGCCAGTTTTCCCACAACCGAATTCAGTGGAGGTGACAGCGTCTTCACCGGCCCCCCGTACTACGTCACGCTGCCGTCGAGTGGACCTGGTTCCACGCTCGGCCTGGCGCTGGTCAGCTACGACACATCAGCCGCATTACCCGGTACTGCCTTGATCAACTTTGTCAGCTCGGGCACCTCCGCGGACGACGCCAATTTTGCTGCCATCACTCTCAATTACTCCACTCCGGCCGGGCAAATTGTAGTCTCGCAGAGTGTCGTTCCAGAGCCTTCCGCGCTCGTACTCCTGGCGACCGCGCTGCCCTGCGTTGCAGGTGCTTTTTTCTGGGCTTGGGGCAAACACGTGAGCGCTCATTAGCAGCGAGGAGATAGCACCCATAGCCGTTGTGAGTGAGTAAGGGTACGTCGTCCGATCCAGGCCGGCCGACATCTGGCCAACTCCGGACGCTTGCCCGCCTGTGTATCGCTATCTCAAACGACCAAAACGCGTGGAGGAACCAACAAGGATCAATGACGGACGATGTTTGGGTGAATCACAATGCGTGCCCCTCGCATTTCTTGTGTTCTCGTTTTGCGACTTTTCAAAACGACTGATTTCTGAACAAAACTACAGACGCACCTGAACGAGATGAATGCCGTTGTGGCTTGCTTGTGCAAAGTTCGTAGTGCGCCCCTGCCACCGTCGCTCCAGCCGTTGCCATTTTGCGATTCCGCGAAATCTGTGTATTCGTGACGACCCCTTCGAAAGGAAGTGAGTCCGCATGTACTGCGGCACACGTTCGCCACGACGGCCTTGCAGAAGGGGATCAGCCTCCGACGGTGCAGAAGATCCTTGAACCCGTGGCCGGCCAGCAAGTTCGCCGCGATCTCGCCGTGCTCGTAAGTGCTCCGCGGCACCTGGTGGCTTTGCAAGATCAGCACGGCGGCGGCTCGGACGGCGATCGCCAGCACGACGAGCCCGGCATCCTGCCGGCACTGGCGGTTCCTCATGAGTGGCGTCTCCGCGTGCGTGCGGCTTCGGGGCAGCAACGGGCCGCGACGCTCGCCAGTCGCAACAAGGTCTTCGTCCCCGCGCAGGCCCGCAGATTCTGTGCAATCCGCGCCAACCGGTCAATGCGGATCAGGGTTGCTCCCGATGGCATGAGGGTAGCGTCCCTCGCCATGGTCCATCGGATCGGTTCGTTCCCGTCGTCGCCCGGCCCCCCAATTGCTATGATCAGCCGGCTGTTCCCCTTTCTGCTCGCAGCGTATCCGCGCGGGCCATCCACTCGCTCGGGGCGGAATCCAATTCATGCATCGACTGGCCGAGGACCTTGAGCTGCTGGATGGCTTTCCTCCGTTCAGCATCAACATCTACGTGATGGGCGGAGTGCTGGTCGATTCGGGAACCCGGTTCGCTGTTCGGAGAATCGTGCGGCAGCTTCGCGGACGCAGTCTGACGGCACACGCCCTGACGCATGCCCACCCCGATCATCAAGGCGCCAGCCACGCGATCTGCGAGCTGTTCGGACTGCCGCTGTGGTGTGGCGCAGCCGACGCCCTGGCGATGGAAACGGCAGGCGAGATCATGGCCCGGATGCCGCTCCACTGGCTCAGTGCAACCGTTGGTCCGCACTGGGTCGGTCCCCCGCACCCCGTGTCGCGGAAGCTGCGCGAGGGTGACGAGGTCGGGGGTTTCCGGGTGCTCGAAACACCGGGTCATACGGCCGGGCATCTCTCGTTCTGGCGCGAGCAAGACCGGGTGCTCGTCCTGGGCGACGTCCTGGCCAACATGCACATCTGGACTGGCTTGCCCAAACTGCGCGAACCGCAGAGAATCTTCACGCTCGACCCCGCCCTGAATCGGCAATCGGCCTGGCGCCTGGCCGAGCTGCAACCCCGGCTGACCTGCTTCGGTCACGGCCCTCCGCTGCGTGACCCGCGACGGCTGCTCAAGTTCGTGAGCCGGTTCCAGCGGTCTGGCGAACGCGCTTCGTGAGGCGGGCACTTCAGGTTCTGATGGGACGGTCTCCTGGCCCGGTTACCCACCGAGATCACCGCTCCCAGCGTGTTGGGGTTGCCTGAATGGGCCGGGTGGCTACAATTTGGCCCGCCTGGTTCAGCCGGTTGGCCAGGCGCGTCAGGGCTCGGATCCCCGAGCTGTCGTCGGGCTGAAGCGGGACGACCGAATCGTCTGGGGTCTGGTCGCACGGAGATCGTATCCGCCGATCGGGAATCCTGGCTTCCTGAGAAAGGTTCGGCGAGTGAAGCGTCGGTTCTCGCGCGTCCTGATCTGGAGTTTGGTACTTGCCTTGGGCCTTGGCTCGGGGATCTTGCTGGTTTTGCGCCGTGACATCTGGTTCGAGAAGCGGGTCCAGGTGGTCGTCCCGGGACGGCTCGTGCGCGGAGCCTGGCAACGGCCGGGCCCGCTCCGCCGGATCATCAGTCGCGAGGCGATCAAAACGATCGTGACGCTCACGGCGATCAACTCCGCCGATCCCAAGTTTCGCGAGCAGGCAGAGGTGGTCCACGAGACTGGGGTCCGCTGGGTCGTCGTTCCCATGCGAGGCTCACGCGCAACGCCCGAGCAGATGGCGCTGGCCGCCGACCTGCTGGCCGACCCCGCCAGCCAGCCCGTATTCTTTCATTGTGTCGCGGGGCATCATCGCACCAGTCTGGCCCATGCCGCCTATCTCATCCGGCATCGGGGATACACGGCAGACCAGGCATGGCAGGCGGTGTCACGTCTGCAATGGGCTCGGCCAGATTCGGCCGTGGATCGCAACGACCGGTTCTTGATCGAGGAGTTTGCCAGGGTCCAGCGATCGCTGGCTCCATCCCGCGAACAGGGCGTCTGGGAGATTGGCCATGAGGCTTGGCCGCATGCGACGGGGCAGGTGGTTCGCAAGGCTGATGGCGCTTGTTCTGGCGTTTCCCCTGACGTGGATCGGCTGGAATCAGGCGACGTACAACTTCGCGGTCCTTCAGCCGGGACGGATCTACCGATCGGGACAGATGTCCCCAAGCGCACTGCTGCGAACCCTTCGTGAGCACCAGGTCAAGACCGTGTTGAACCTGCGGGGGCCGAACCCGAGGGATTCGTGGTACCGCGACGAGGTCGCCTCAACGCTGGCGGCCGGGGCGACGCAGATTGATCTGCCATTATCGTCGTGCGTGTGGATGTCGCGGATCCAGTTCCGCACGCTCATCCGGGTGCTCGACACCTGCGACTACCCCGTCCTGTTTCACTGCGCCTGGGGTTCGGAGCGAACCGGTCTGGCCGCGGCGGTCGCCACGCTGCTGTCTCCCGGAAGCACGCTGGCCGACGCCCGCCGCCAACTGGCGCTGCGGTACTTGTACGTCCGTCTGGGAGACGGCAGAATCATGGCCGAGCTGCTCGATCAGTATGAGAACTGGCTACGCGCGAACCACTTCGAGCATCGTCCCGAGGTTTTTCGCCAATGGGTCGCGGCCGGTTACTTGCCCGGAAAGCCGAACCGGGAGGAGTGGCCCTACGATCCGTTTCCCCTGGTGACCGTGACGCACGCGCCACGGCAGCCGGAGCGAGGTCCAGCCGGAAGCGAGCACTCGATGATCGAGCCGGAGACAATCAAACGGTAAAAGACAGGACACGCGGCGCGGCAAGGGAGACCAGGGAGAGTATGAGCAACAGTCATGAGCTGGCGATTCGTGTGCGTTATGCCGAGACCGACCGCATGGGCTTGCTGCATCATGCCAACTATTTTGTCTACTTCGAGATGGGACGGACCGAGTTGCTGCGGCAGCGGGGGCTGACCTACCGGGAAGTCGAAGACGCCGGCCATTATCTGGTGATCGTCGACATCGGCTGCAAGTTCAAGCGTCCGGCTTACTATGATGACCTACTGATGCTCAAGACAACGGTGGCGAAAGTCACGCACGTCAAGATTGTTCACAACTACCACCTCTACCGCGACGCCGTGCTGCTGGCCGAAGGGCATTCGACCTTGGCGTGCGTGGACCGGGAAGGCAAGCCCCAGGCGCTACCCGAAACGCTCCAGTAAGCCGGCTCGAGCACCAGAAAGGGCAGCCTGAGCAATCACTTGTCATCCTTGACCGGTGCGCCGAAGAAGGCTTCCGCCTCGGCCATGATCGCGTGCAGCGCGTCTTCGGCCTCGCCCTCGGACATGCCGATCAGCTTGCGCGCGAGGTCCAGCTTGTGATGATCTTCCTCGGAGATGACCTTGTCGGCGACTGCCCGGCGAATGATGAAGGCGGGAACCCATCGTGTATCTTCATTCTCGCACGAGAGGACGCAGAGGGCGACGGTGGGCCGGTGAAAAGTTGGTCTTGCACAAGCTGCGCTTTCATCCCGATTTCGTTGCGCCCTTTTCCCCCCCTTGCGAAGTTTTGAAGTTGCGCTTTTTTCGACGTGTGTGAGCTCAAAAGAGGGGGCTTCCTCCTTTCTGCGGATTTGGGCAAAATGGTGGTTACGAAGGGGACCACGCCAAACGCTGAGGAAGGAGCCTCCCGTGCTGATCATGCAGGATGCACTCCCACTGTTCAAGTCGTTTCTCAAGCCCGTCTCCCTGAAGCAGCGAGCCAGACAGTTGGTTGTTCGTTGCGTGATCGCCTTCCTCATGCATCTGGGCAAGATGTCAGCCTCCCGTGCTGCCGGCGCTGTTCGAACCGATGCGAGGCATCGCGCTCAAGTCAGTCGATTCATGGCACGCGGCTATTGGCGGCGATGCGATCTCCTCGGCCAATTGCGTGCCCAACTGCTTGAAATGGAAGCGCGGCAAGGGACGTTCATCTTCGACATCGATCAAACCTACTGTAGCCAGCAAGGTAAGCTCACCGAAAACACGATCATCCGCGGCGAAAAAACAAAGCGCCCCAAGAAGAGCAAGGGCAAGAACAAGCAGAAGAAGTACGCGCAGCGGTCGTCCCACTGTTTCGTGATGGGTTTGCTGATTACCCCCAGC
>JBEKTN010000039.1:0-31071 GCA_049516015.1 Isosphaeraceae bacterium
ACTGGGCCCACAGCCGAAGGCTGGGGACTCCAGCCGACGAAGCTGGCTATGTCGTTCTGCGTCAGCCCCCAGCCAGCAAGCTTGCGAACCTGTTCAGGATCGATGTTCGGGACCATGCTCTCCAAGAAAATGAGTGCGAAAAAGGCAAATTGCGCCTCCGCGAAAATCGGCGATCAATGCTCCCGACGCAGTGCTGCCGGCGTGTGCCACGGGGTCCATGGGGCTTGAACGTGGGCGGCCGATCTGGAATCGTGGGTTGATGGTTATCTGGAGGAAGAGCCCGGCTCGAGGGACGGCATGCCGTGGGCGTGGAACAGGGTCAGCTTGACTCGGCTCTCCGCGTAATTCGGGTGAAGGCGTGGAGGCTGCACCTGGAGACGCCGGGTGTGGTGGTCACGGTGCCGATGCTGCGTGGCGTCTGGGGGGCGGCCCTGAGGGCCGAGTCGGAAGCGTGCTACTGCCGCCTCTTCGAGGGGGCTGGATCGCAGCGTCCCCGTTACCTGATGCGGCCCGCGCCCCAGGTGGCTCAGCCCGCGCCCGCCGTCGAGTTCCTGCTTTTTCCCGCGACGACAAACCTGCTCGACGACCGGGACGACGAGGAGATCGCCTGGACTGCTTGGGACCGGGCCTGCCGGCAGGGGCTGGGGCCTCATCGCCACCCCTTCCGCATCAGTTCCGCTGTGCCTTTGGCGTGGGATGGCTCGGCGCTCGAGCCGGCGCGGAGGCAGCCGGGATTTGTGCTGGAAGACCTGCCCTGGCCGGCCGGAACCGAGGAAACTCCGTGCCGGCTCAAATTCCCCGCCCCGCTTAGGCTGCTGCGACAGGGCAAGCTCATCGGGTCACCGACTCCGGCCGACATCGTCCTGGCGGCCCTGCACCGCGTGTGCGCCTTGGCCGGGCCTGACACCGACCCGCTCTGGGCAGCGCGGCGGTACTGGCTCGAGCTCGGTCGTGCTGTCCCCTTCGAACCCTGGCAAGGACGCCGGCTCGACCTTGTGCGCTACTCGGGGTCGCAGAAGGCCGAGGTCGAGCTGCGCGGTGTCGCCGGCTCGCTCGCCCTTCCCGCCGGTCCCGGCCCCCTTTCGCCCCTCCTGGCCGCCGCGGCGTGGATCCACATCGGCAAGGGGACCGTGATGGGCCTGGGCCAGCTCAAGATCACCGCCTGAGACCGAGCGGGGTCGGAGTTCCGGGAACACCATACCTAACTGTTTGGGCGAACTCCGGGAAATCAGGGAGAGCAACCAGAGAATAGACGTTGCGGCTTATGGCCATCCGGCAGGCACGCCTGGAGCAGCCAGAGTTGACCGGTTCCAGCCAAGAGAGAATGGTCTACGGTCCGACGGCGACGAGCGGGGGGAAACGGATTGATTTGTCCGCACGAATCGCCTGATCCTGTGACATACTGCATATAGAGGGGCCGCTCGTCGAGATCGGGCCCCATTCGGTCTTTGTCAATTCGGCGGTTGGTGTCAGGCAGTAGCCAGCGGGGAGGGTCCGCGCACGACCTGACCTCGCTAGTGGGGCGTGAGGCGTGGGGCGCGAGAACAGTGGTCAGTGGCTCGAAAACAGTGGCCAGTGAATCTGTGAGTCAGGGAGATAACGCTCCACGCCCCACGCCCCAGGGGGCTTGCGGTGACAGAAAAGCGCCAGAACGAAGCCAATTTGCTCGGATGCTAATCATTGACATATCGAAACTTACGACAAACCATGGCGAAATCGGGCAAGCAAAACGAACCCAAATTTCCGGCCGGCAGTAATAAGACGCATGCAAGTGTGAGATGAGCAGGCTCGATTGCGTTGCTCTAAGCGAAGGGCTTGATGTGACTGATAGGAAAGCTTGCTTCCTGTCCCTTCTGGCTCAAGCGGCAGTCTGGCTGCTTGAACTCCGCGTTTCTCGGACTTTTCTAGACCAGTTGCGGCCCAAGCTTTTCAGGCCATTGAAACCCAGCTCCGATTCCGCAGCGAAACTGCCATCCCAGCACCTGGAGAAGCGACCAGCGGCGTTCGGGAAGAATCGTAAGGAAAACCGCGATATAAAGTTAGGCTGGAAGGAAAACGCCTCGACACCTTGATTCGCAAGTCAGTTGGCCTTGCCAGCTCTGCCCATCCCGGGTTTAATGGTCCAGGAAAGGCTACTGAACTTACCCGACCTTGACCGGCACCCCGGGCCTGACCCGATCTCATCGTGTCCTGTCTGTTGGTTTGCCGGTCATCAGATCACGCGTCATGTCGTGTGGTTTCGGTCTCTCGGTCGGGGCCCGGAACGGAGCTTTTCCCGATGCTCGACCGCATCGCCTACCAAGGCATCACGTTTGACGACGTCCTGCTCGAACCCGGTTACTCCGAGTTCCTGCCCCGCGAAGTTGACACGCGCACCCACCTGACCACAAAGATCGCGCTCAACCTGCCGATCCTCTCATCTCCCATGGATACCGTCACCGAGGCCGAACTGGCCATCGCACTGGCGCAAGAGGGGGGATTGGGGCTCATCCACAAGAACATGTCGATCGAGGAGCAGACTCGAGAGGTCGATAAGGTCAAGCGGTCGGAAAACGGAATCATCGTTGATCCGATCACGCTTCCCCCCGACGCCACCGTCGGCCAGGCTCGCAATATCATGAACGGGCACAACATCTCGGGCGTGCCCATCACCGTCAGCGGCTATCTTCGCGGCATCTTGACTCGCCGCGACCTCCGATTTCTCGAGTCCAACGATCTTCGCATCGAGGAGGTCATGACCAAGGAAAACCTGGTCACGGCTCCCCCGAACACCAGCCTCGAGGAAGCCGATCGGATTTTGACGAAAAATAAGGTCGAGAAACTTTTGCTGGTGGACGATGAATACCGACTGAAAGGTCTGATCACGATCAAGGACATCGACAAGCTCCGCCGTTATCCCAACGCGTGTAAGGATGCGCGGGGGCGATTGCGTGTGGGGGCAGCCGTCGGTGTTCACGATTACGAGAGGATCGCCTCGCTGCTGGAAGCCGATGTTGATGTCTTGACTGTTGATTCGGCGCATGGTCACAGCAAGAACGTGATCGAGACCGTGCGTCGAATCAAGCGTGACTTCGACATTCAGGTGGTCGCCGGCAACGTAGCCACTGGCGAGGGAACCCGGGCCCTGATCGAGACCGGGGCAGATGCTGTGAAGGTGGGTATCGGACCTGGATCGATCTGCACCACGCGGGTCGTCTCCGGAGTCGGCGTACCGCAGATCACCGCGATCCACCAATCGGCCAAGGTCGCTGGGGGAAGGGTTCCGATCATCGCCGATGGCGGTATCCGCTACTCGGGGGATATCACCAAGGCCATCGCGGCGGGGGCGCATTGCGTGATGATCGGCGGGCTCTTCGCCGGCCTGGCTGAAAGCCCCGGAGAAACAATCATCTACCGCGGCCGCAGCTTCAAGACCTATCGCGGCATGGGGTCGATCGGGGCCATGGCCAAGGGATCGCATGAACGATACCGCCAGGATCCCGGAACCAAGAGTGCCGATAGCAAGGCTGCGCCGAATCAGAAACTCGTTCCCGAAGGCGTTGAGGGCCGCGTTCCTTACAAGGGCTCGCTGTCTGAATTCATCTTCCAGCTCATGGGAGGCCTGCGAGCCGGCATGGGCTACTGCGGAACCCGAACCATCGATGAGCTCCGCACCAAGGCGCGGTTCATCCAGGTGACCGCCGCCGCAGTCCAGGAAAGCCATCCTCACGATATTGTCATTACCCATGAAGCTCCCAACTATTCGAGCTTCAGCAGCGATAGCGAAATCGGTCGCGGGTCGGTCTGAGCAAGCTCCCAACGACCGTTGAAAAAGTTTCAGATCGCTGGTTTCCAGAGGAAACTCGGGCACGTTTCAAAACAACAAATCCCGTCCGGACGATCGGGAAAAAGGAAGATCAGGCTGTCACATTGAGTGTCAGGCCGTCGAGTGGATTGCCACGCGTCGTCTGGCCAGTTGCTCGCGAAGGGAATCGCGGGACCACCGATCAACAATCACAGCCATTCGGCTAATCGAACCAGTCCTGGCAGCCTCGTGCTAGAATACTGGCACGGACCTGCCGCTTTTCGATTCGAGTCCCAAACGAGTCGATCCATCTGGTAAGGCAAGTCCCAGGAAAGCAAGGAGGCGTGGCTTGCGTCGCACAACTTCGGCATTGACCACGATGATCCTTGGGGCCGCACTCGCAGCCTCAGCGGTCTCGGCTCAGCAGATCCTGCCGTCGGCCAGCGATCGACGTGGCGATTCCGCTGCGTCAGCATCCGGGTCCACGCCTGCGCCAGGCTCAACGTCCACATCCAACCCCGAGGCGGGGCCTGGTACCAATACCGATCCCATCGTTGGCATGGCGGCAACTCGTGGGGCACGTTACTTGCTGCGTAACGGTCTGGATTACATCAACTACCAAGAGTATGAACGAGCCCTGAAATATCTCCGCGAGGCAGAAACCCGCCAAAAGGAGCTCAGCAACTCCGAGCGGCTCACGCTCAAGCAGGCAATCGAGCGAGCCCAGCGCGGCCTTCGCGAGGCGGTGGGCAGCCAGGCTCCCTATGCATTGAGCCAGAGAACGCGGCGGCCTGGGGGCTTCTCTCCTGCCAAGCCGGATACACAAATTGCCGCAAGGCCGTCCATCGCTCCACCCCAAGGCAGGGAGCCCCTCGTGCGAATGCCGAACCGTGAAGGCGACGATCAGGGTCAGCCGATTCGCCTCACCGGCGGCGAGATCGCCAGCCCGATTCCCTCGCCTCCTCCAGCAAGCGCTACACCTGCGCCCGTTTCGGGTGAGATGCCCCAGCCTCTAGCGATCGCAGCCGATCAAGCGGCCCAGCCCTCCGGCATCAGCAAGCTGCCAAGCACAACCGGTTCGCCCGAGGCGATTGCCGAAAAACTGACAAAGATCACAGACCCGCCGCTACAACCAGCATCTGATTCGACGATGCTTGCCTCAACTCCCGCCGCGAAGCCCAGACTCGATGCCGCAGCCACAGCCCAAGCTGACCTCCTCCTACCGTTGCCCCCCGTGACGCCCGTGGGCGGAGCCCAGACGGGAGCCCAGAAACTCGATGTGCCACAACCCACCGCCACCGTGGTCGCAGTTGCTACCACGGTTGAGCCGCAGCCGCAGGCCAGTGCGGTCCCGGTCGACACGAACGCAGCGCCACCAGCGCTCGCGGGTACTGCCCCGGCTCTAGCCCCCTCGTCGGCTGCTGCCGAACCCATGCCGGCCGCTCACGAATCCGTGCAACTGGCGCCCGTACAACCGAACCAGTCTGCTCAGCCTACACCAGTGCCTGACGCAATAGGCGCGAAGCCTTCCACGACGGTCGACGCGAATGCCGTTGCGGCATCCACTCCACGAGCTCCCGAATTAGTTTCCGAGCAACCGGCGGTGACTCCTGCCCCAATTAGCCTGGAACAGCCCACGGACCCCGGTGCCAAAATTCCCGATGCGAAGCCCAAACCCGACACCGTAGCCACAGCCCAAGCTGATCTCCTCACGCCGTTGCCCTCTGTAACGCCCGTGGGCGGAGCCCAGACGGGAGCCCAGAAACCCGACGTGCCGCAACCCGCCGCAACCGTAGCTGCGGTTGCTACCACGGTTGAGCCGCAGCCGCAGGCCAGTGCGGTCCCGGTCGACACGAACGCGGCACCACCAGCGCTCGCGGGTGCTGCCCCCGCTCCAGCTCCCTCGTCAGCTGCTGCCGAGCCCATGCCGGCCGCTCACGAATCCGTGCAACTGGCGCCCGTACAACCAAACCAGTCCGCTCAGCCTACACTAGTGCCTGACACAATGGCAGCGAAGCCTCCTGTGACGGTCGACGCGAATGCCATTGCGACATCCACTCCACGAGCTCCCGAATCGGTCTCTGAGCAGCCGGCGGCGACTCCCGCCCCAATTAGCCTGGAACAGCCCATAGACCCTAGTGCCAAGCCTGCGCCTCCTCCTGATCCGCCCTCGAATGATCTTGATTCAGTACCCTTACCGCCGCTTGGAAGCGAATCCGACAAGCCCAAGAATTCAACGCCTCGGACCGCCAAGGACGGTTCGCCCACAACAGCCGAGCCGGGTCAGGCCCCAGCTATCCCGTCCGTGACAACTTTAACTCCATCCCCGGGAACAACATCTGAAGACTTGCCCCCACTTCCGCAGCAGATGGCTCGCGAATCCGAAACGAAACGAGATGATGCAAAGGCCAAAGCGCCTACCGCCGAACCGGTTCCCTCAGCCAGTGACGTTGTTCCCCCGGCCGTTGCGTTGGTTCCCGATGATCTGCCCCCCCTTCCCCAGGGCGCAGCTGGTAATGCCGACCCAAAGACCAAGTCAGACCCTCTGCCTCCGGCCGCTGAGGAGTTGCCCGCATTACCTCCAGGCGTGACAGGTAATCACCCGGCAAGTCCGGATTCGATCTCGACACCAGACCCGGTTGCCCAACCAGACCCTGCGCAGCCCGGGGCTCCAAATCCGGCCGCTCCACAAATGACCGGAGGAGCAAGCCCAGCGACGGTGAAAACTCCACAACCTACCAGCGCCGTCGAAAGCAGGACCGGTCCCGAAACACCCATCCCCACTGCTGGAGAGGAACCTGCGGTCGCAGTCCCAGCACCAGCCCAGGCTGAGGCTCGTATCAGCGAACCTGCCGCCACCGCTCCTCTTGCGGCACCAGCGGCAATGGGTGCTGGGATGAGCTCCGCGACAGCATCCTCCGATTCCTTCATTCCCCAGCGCGCGAATCCCCCGTCGACTCTCCGCCCCGATCTTCAGCGGAAAGTCGAGGAGATGGCTCGCATGCAAGAGGAAAAGTTGATCCGTGAACAAGCCCGTCCAGTTCCCAATGCTCAGCCTCCTGTTGCAGGGGCTCCTGACAGCATCACCGATCTTCGAACCCAGACCCAGACCCAGGTGGATATCAGCCGGGCTCCGAGCCCGGCTGAGGCCCGACCCATCCGGGCCATCCCCGTCCCCGAGGATTGGGTCCCGCTGGGGCGCCGTGAGTGGAGCGCCCAGCGCAAGTACTGGGCCGCTGCTGCAACTTGCCACATGCCCCTTTATTTCCAGGATCCCATGCTGGAGCGCTACGGCCACAGCGTCGAGCAGTACTTCGGACCGCTGGGGCGGTACATGGCCTATCCAGTTGACGATCACACCCAGACCACCCAGCGGAACCAGATGGTCCAGCCCTTCTTCTCCGTGGGCCTCTTCGCCTGGCAGATTCTCACCTTGCCCTACGCTTTGGTCGTCGATCCCCCCTGGGAAGCTCAGTATGATCTGGGTTACTGGCGGCCCGGCGACAAGATCCCGACTGATCTCTATTACCAGCCACTCCACGGCACTGGTCCTCCTCTGACTGGCAGAAACTATTGATCGGACCGGATCACCATCACCACAGCCGATGAACGACAAAGGCCCAACCATTGCGGTGGGCCTTTGTCCTTTGCTCTCGATCCTTGGGTAGGCGCTCTGGTTGTGGTCAATCAACTTGCAACATCCCGGACATTTGTTACTCAAGGCAACTATGAATTTCCGGAGTATTTTGTCGGTTTGATGTTGTGGACCCAGACTTGCTTCTCTAAGATGAATTGAGTGGGGGATTTCTAGCGAATACGAAAGTGATTGAAGGAAGCCAGGACGACGCGGGAAAGAGACCGATCCACCAAGCTGATCACGCTTCGCGGCTGATTATCGTTTTGACGATCGCCAACAGACGTTGCAGCCGTTTCTCCTCCTGTGTATCCCCTGCATTCTCTCCTTTGTCGCTTCGCCAGGATGCTCCGCGTTTCAGTTCACACCATTGCTTGAAGGCGCCTGGCATTCCACTTGCGGGACATATATCTCACAGCGCCTGAAGGATGGACCCAACCAGTATTGCAAGCGGAGACCCGCCTGATGCCAGAAGACAACCCGGTGGCGCCTTCCGCTTGGGACTGGGGGCAGCAACGAGTCACGGTTGGCCGCCATTTCGTTCGCGACCTGGAAGGCTTGTGGTCCGAGGTACTCAAGCTTGCGGCAGTCGTTGAGGATGCCCTGAACCAGAGCATTCACGCCTTATGTGACGGTCGGATCGAACTTGCGGATCAGATCAAGCTCCAGAAGCCGGCCGTGGACCGCTGGGAAGTCCAGATCGAGCGCGAGTGTGTGCGGGTTCTGGCCTTACACCAGCCTGTGGCGTCGGACCTGAGGCGCGTGGCCGCCGTACTCAAGATCAACGGCGACCTCGAACGGCTAGCCGATCTAGCCCGCCATATCGCCAAGCGGGTCAAGAAGCTTGCTACCGATCCCCAGGCCTTCCCCATCCCCCAGCCACTGGAAAACCTGGGACTGGAAGCGCTCAACCAGGTTCACGACAGCCTTGACGCCCTGGTCCAGGCCAACGTCGGCCAGGCCCAGGCTGTCATGGCCGCCGAGCGACGGGTAGACCGACACTATCGCTCTGTGCTCAAGCTGCTGAAGCAGGAGATCGTCGCGCATCCCGAACGTATCAACACATGGCTCCGTCTGGTCAACACAGCACGGAATATCGAGCGAATCGCCGACCACGCCTCCAAGATCGCCGAGGCCGTTGTCTATCTGAAGGAAGGCGAGATCCTTCGCCACCGGCTCACCGGCGACCCAGCCCGACCCAGACTGCCTCAGTAAGCAACTGAGCCGCAGACGAAAATCAGCAGCCACAAACGGACGAAGAGCTATCCGCCACTCTCGGGAAACACCACCAGGTGCACCGAGCGGCGGTCAAAAGAGACGAAGCCGGCCGATTCGTAGAGGCGCAAGGCAGGGAGATTGCGAATATCCACGGCCAGCTCAAGACGGGAGACGTGGGGGCGGGCAAGGTCCAGGGCATGGGCGATGGCAGCGAGACCCAGGCCACGACCGCGCGCGGAAACGGTCAAGCCAAGGTAGACAACTTCCCAGGCATCCCGATCGGGGACCTCGGAAAGAAGCAAGACAACGGCCATATCGGGCACGCCTGGCACTTGACCTAACCTCCAGCGGTCAGGAACAAACCGGCCCGTGGAGCGATGGCCCTTGATGATGTCGTCGAGCGAACGAACTCCCTCAAGCTCGGGCATGTCCAGGCTGGAAGTGTAGGTTGCCTGTAACAGGGCGCGAAACTCGGTTTCGCGAGCCGCGTTGAAGGAGCGCCAGATGAGGCGGGGTGCTATTGCCTCTGACTCCGATAGGGAATCAAGGCTGACCGATTCCGGGAGGGGTAGGTGCGTGTCCCGCTCGAGATAAAGCAGCTCGGTAACCCGGGGCATCCCACCGCGGATCAGGTCGATCGCGCCGCGGCGGCTGGCTGATTCATCAAGAACGGCCTGGACGATGCGGAACCCGCGCGCCTGAAGGTCTGCCAACGCAAAGTGCACGAGCACGGCAGCCGTCGTAGCTCGCCGCCATGATGGCAAAACCTCAGGGGGCCAGATCGCTGCCGCCCGGCCAGCCAAGGCCTGGGTCAAAAGTGTCCCGATGATCCGGAGTCGGGCGGTTCCTAGACCCAGGGAGCGATCCCAGGCTACCCACAGACCCGAAAGATCGACCTGACCGCATAAGGCTTCTCGGAGGATCTCGACGACCAGGCGCGAACGCAACGAATCGGGAATTCGCTGATAGAGAACCTGAAGCGCCGCTTCGCGCGCCTCGGGTGGACAAGGCTCCACTCGTGGGCTCCATCCCGTCATGGCCACCCTTCCATGTCCAACTCCTGTTCATGGAGCCCGGAATTGGAGCCACGCAACGGCTCACACCGGGCAACGCCAGTTGACAAAACAGCGATATTTCACCAATGATTAACGAACCTGCGGGGTTATCTGCTGTGTTCGGTTGGTTCACGCTCCCTGAAATCCCGGCCTGCGGTCCCGATAAAGCGACTTTACCTCAACTCACAACCGAAGTTCGGTCGATCCGTCCAAGACATCGTCCGGCAGCTGGTAGGACGATGCCATGGGGAAGAGATCGGTGTGGAGCCCGGAAAAAACTCCAACGCCGACCGAAGCTCATTCGTATCATAATTCACGTGGGGAGGGCATGCGAATGCGGAAGCCGATCCAGACCGACCCTACGCCCATTCCCAATAACCATGCCCGGGGCGAGAAACAGGCTAACATCGAGGAAACGGAGGGTGTGAGCCGCCGCTATCTTGCGAAGGGAGAGGCTGGAGCTGGGTCGACCGCAAACTCTCCGGCAGGGTCCGTAGCCGCTGCAGCGAGCATCGGCCTTGACGACGAATCGAGTCTGAATGATGCCTGGCTCGTAGAGCGGGCTCGACATGGAGATCATGCTGCCTTCGCCGTGCTGGTTCGGCGTTACGAGCGCAAGCTGATACGGGTGCTAGCCCGGCTGGTCCGCGACCCCGAGCTTGCTCGAGATCTGGCCCAGGAAACTTTCTGGCGCGTGTATAACCGGCTGGAACGCTTCGACACCGCGAGGCGGTTTGGTCCGTGGCTTTTTCGAGTAGCCGTGAACCTTGGACTGGACTGGTTGCGCCGGAGCCGTAGCGAGCCCTCCCCACCGGTATCGATTGATCAGCCCCATGGTGATGGCCAACTTCCGTTCGAGCTTCCCGATCCGGACCCGAGAATCCAGACCGAGCTAGCCCAGGAAGTACAGTACATCCTGGCACAACTGCCGGTCTCCTATCGCACGATTCTGGTCCTCCGAGATCTGGAAGGCTTTTCTTCGTCGGAGGTTGCGGCGATTGTCGCAAGACGCGAGGCGACCGTTCGTTGGCGCCTTTCCAAGGCCCGTGACAAATTCCGGGAACTGTGGCAGCGCCGTCAGGAAGGGGCACAGCGGGAGGCCAAGGATGGCTGACAATGGCAAAGGCATGATCATGGGTCGTTCTTCCTGTGACTGGGTGCATGACTGGCTTCCACTCTTGGTGGATGACAGCGATGGTCTAGCTTGCGAAGGCAACGACTTGAACGCTGAGGATCGGCGACTTATCGAGCAACATTTGACTGAGTGCTCCAGTTGCCGCCAGTATCAAGCCAGCCTGGAGAAAGCCATTTCCGTTCTGAGTATCGCTGCGGCGGACATGACCACCGGGTTGCGTATACCTTCGCTCTGGCCTAGGCTAGAAGAGCGGATCCGGCGCCATCAGAAGCAATCCCGATCCAGGTGGCTACGGACTCTGCGTGCAATCTGTCCAGAAGGAATTCGTGTTACCGCGGACCGTTTTGTCTGCGGTTGCGGCCAGCTCTGCAGTAATTTGCCGCTTCAACTTGCCTGGACTCGAGACTCACTTGGCGACTTTCTGGCCAATCGAGCCCGGCCCGTCTTTTCGAGCAGAAGATCTCGCCCTGGCAGAGCATTCCGGTTTGTAACTCCGCAGGCTGGGTTCGGCTTCAGCTTGGCGGCGGCCGGGATGGTCTTATTCTTGCTTGTTGTCGTCCTGCAGCGCCGGCAGACCCAGCCCGAGGCTCGGATTGCAGCCAACACGGCTCCCCTTTCCAGCATGCAGTTGCCCCTGCCCGAATTGCCGGAAGCGTCGGAGCACGTGGTGACCGCGACTTCATCGAGCATAGTATCGCGTGCCTCGGACTCGCTGTCCCTGCCAAGTCCGGCAGTACCCGACGCCGCGGCTTCAATGGGGCAAATTGCCACGGCAAAGACGGCTTCAACGATTACCACCACGACGGCCACGACGACCTCGGCGCCTCGTTATGATTTCGACCTCGAGCACGGCACCCCCATGCCGCCCGAAACGCGTGCAGGCAAGCCGGCCTACTAGTCACAGGCCTTTTAACCCAGTACCCGCGGCGTAGTCTTTGGACGCGGCTGTCGATACCATCTTGGGGAACGGCAGAGGATCGTTTCTGTCGTCCACAGGACGGTCTTTACGAAGCACCCGATCAAATTCTCCCAGGCGCGGCCTGGCAGGGTGAGATTCAACGATGTCACTCCTTGCGTCCTCTCTTCGAAAGCGCCTTGCCCTGGGTTTAGCCAGCGGCATAGTCTTCGTCGGGGTGACAGGGACGAGTTTCTGGGCCGGCTCGTCGGGCAAGCTGCGGCAAGCGACCGAAGTCGGGCAGCTAGAGGAGCCGTCTTCCGCGGGGCTTGACCAGGCGGAGCACTTGACCTGGAGGGCGGAAGAGGCTGGGGCCGGCACATTAGCGCTTCCCGGAGAGGATACAAGCAATCGGACGACCAGACCCGGTTCCCGCGCAGAATCGTCGAGTCATTCTGCCAAGCGCGGGCACAATGATCAGAAAGGCAGCGATGAATCGGCCTTATTCGCAGCTCTAGAGCAGCTGGAGCGGCAAATGTCGGCCGGGATGATTCGCGCCCGGGATTCAGTTGTCGCGCTTGAGTACACAGCTCTGGAAGGTCCACCCGGCTCGCGCCGGTTAGCCACTGGCGTGGTGATCAACTCGCGGGGCGACGTGCTCTCCGTACGCATCGATCCTCCGTCTGCCGCTACTTCCTCCGCCCCTGGCCCTATCTCAACAGGCAGCGGAGCGACGGGCTATACAACAATTGTTGCACATGACGCCTCGGGGAGGCGCCATCTGGCTCACTGGGTGGCCGCCGATCCAGAAACTGGGTTGACCTTGCTACAGATCGCGCCCCGAGCGGTGCGGCCGATCCAGATTGCGGCTGAAGAGCCAACCCTGGGCGGCCAGGTGTTTGTCGTTGGCAACCCGTTCGGGCTAGGGCACTCCGTCAGCCGGGGGCACATCGCGGGACTTGACCGCGCCTTGAAGGTGGGATCACATCAACTCGGCGGGCTGATCCAGGTTCAAGCCCCGCTCTACCCCGGCGACAGTGGTGCGGTGGTGGCTAACCTCCGCGGCCAGTTGCTTGGCCTGATCCGAAGCGGCCTAGCTATCCCGGCCACGGCCAAGGACCGCGCGGAACATGACAATGATTTCGGCTTCGCGCTCGCGGTTCGTGACGTCCTTTGGGTGGCTGACCAGCTTCGCGCTCGCGGCCACGTCGATCGGGCCTACCTGGGGGTACGTCTGGAGCCTGTTGCAGCAGCAGCGACACTTCACCCGCACCCTGAAGCCAGTTCGCACCCAAGTCCTGACGTTGATGCGATTCTCGAAGGAGCCGTTTTACTGGAGGTGATGGCGGGCACGCCAGCCGCACTAGCCGGTCTACGGGCAGGAGACGTGATTATCGCTGTTGATGGTCAGCCCGTCCGTTCGCCCCACGACCTGACGGACCGGCTGGACCGGCTACCCGCGCAGGCGATGATTCACCTGGATATTGTTCGCGCTCGCGGACCGCAGCGTCAGCACATGACGCTGGCGCTGCGAACCAGCAGCCGGACGGAAGCCGGCACCCAGACTGGTCTATTCCCTGCTCCCGGTGCACCCGTAGCCCAGCCGTCATCACCCATGCCTGTCCAGATGGAGCCGGTGACGGCGCTTGCCGGGCCAGGCTCCATGCCACCATCCCCGGCTTCATCGTTGACTGTGGTCCCGACCACAGCTCCGGCAGCGGCCACGTCCGCCGTCCCTCCAGCGGCATCGCCCACGGCATCGCTGATCACTCCGCCGACACCTGCTGCATCGTCCGTTCTCGATTCCAGGATTGGCCAGGTCGAGGCCCGACCTTGGCATGAAGCTCCAGCGGCGGCCTCGATCCCGGGGGCCGTGCGAAGCCCGTTACGCGCGGCTGTGCCACCACCGCAGGCCGAGGAATTCAAGCTCACCCTCCCCCGTGCCGTGGCTGACCGGCTGGAGCAGCTGGAGCGCAGGCTCGAAAAGCTCGAGCGATTGCCAACGCCAACATCACCACCGGAGACACGTCAGGCCAGCTCCGCGCGAACTCCGTGATCGAACACGCTGCCAGGCAGATCGCTATCCCCATGGCGCACAGCTAATCGAGATCCACGCGTTGCATGCTGGCGGGCACAATCAAGCTCAGGGTCCGGTCAGCCAACCCGACCCGGGCGATGGCACCGCTGTTGAAATCGATTCGGTCTTCCTCCACACCGTCACTGAAGATGACACCGTTCTGGGGCATGTGCGAGGTAATTTCCAGCGGCTGATTCTCCGCGATGGTGCCGTGCACGATTTCTGCGCCGGAGGTCTTGCTCACGAACGGCTCGCGGACGCTGAAGACCAGACCACGATATTCCCAGGGGATCGAGTATTGTTCCTGAACCTTGCGGACCTTGGGCGACGGGGCGTAGCACGCAACGATACTTGCAGCGCCCGTGAGAACAGACCGATACCAGCCCGTGGAACCGGCGCCAGTGGAGACGATCAGGCCGCTGGACGACTGGTCCTCCTCACGGCCTTCATAGCAGAGGCGATAGCGAGCTGAGACATGCGTCCGCGCCCCGATGAAAAGGTCGTTGACTGCCAGCAGCCGCTGGCCGTCGTTGAGCATAGCTTGGGCCATCGTCACATCGCGCCAGACCTTCGAGCCGCTGAGTGCCAGGAAGATTGCCTGGTTTGCCTCGTGAACATCAAAGGGCAGCAGGACGCCGTCGATGCGCTGTGGGTCGGGATTCAGCGCGATGACCGGTTGGCCGTTCAGGTACTTGGCCGTGTTAACGACTAGGCCGTCTTGGCCCAAGACCACGATCACGTCCGAGGTCGCGAAGGTGAATGTGGGCAGAAACGACCGATCGATCCACTGGACCCGCAGGCCGCGGGGGATGGCCTTGTGGAGGGAGGTGATCGCGGCATGATAGGCGTTGTGAGCGGCCTGATAGCTGGCGAAGTTTCCCCCCATATGCTCGATGTAAAAACAGGCTTGGTCGCGGGTATTGAACCGTTCGATCAGCTCTTCGATCGCTGTTTTCCGGGTGATGACCACGAGCTTGTCGCGTCCCGCCATGAGGCACTCACTCCTGACCGGAGGACGAGGATGCCCCTGCGCGGCCGTCAAGGAGGGCCGCAAGGATTTCGGACGTGATGGTTAGGTTGCCGATCCGGCCGGCGTTTTGACCCAGGTCGGTCATGGCCAGGGCGAGCACCTTCCTCGGGTCGATCGCTGTGTAAAGATCCAGCTCTTTTTGCCTGACCCTGGTGCGGTAAGTGGCCTCTTCCTCAAGCGCCTTGCCGTGGTTGGTGGCCTCCTGCAAAGCATTATTGCCCTGAAGGTCAATGAGCTGCCGGCGCTGCTCTTCCAGGGTAATCTCGGTGTTGAGCTCGTTCTCCTTGATCTTTCGCTCTTCCTCCACCGCTGCGGCGCGCCGGGCGGAGATAGCCATATCGGCTTTTCGCAGGAGGGTCTCGCGGTATTCAGCTTCCAGAGCCTTGGCAACCTCGGGCGTCGGCTTGGCTGCAACGAAGTAAACGCTTAGCAGATCGGCGCCGAGCGGATCGAGCAAGGCCGAGTTCTTGACACGCTCCAGGACCCTACCGGCAATGGTCTCGTATTGAGTGAGGACCTCTTCGAGCGGCCTCTGCTGGATTTCGCCGCGGGTTTCCATCTGGATGATGTTCGTGATTCGCTGCGCCAGGCGGTCGGGGTCACCAGAAATGTGCGTATGCGTAAATGGGTTCATAGTATAGTTCAGGAGCTCGGCCGCCCGCTTGGGATTGTGAATCCGGTAGGTGAACTGGCCCTGGATGGTCACAATTTGGAAACTGCTGGTGACCTCGTTGAACACGAGGTTGGCATCCATGCTGCTGGTCGGAACCACGACGATCTGGGTGTTGTACTTGAGATAGAAAAACGCCACTCCCTGGCCCTCACGGGTAATTCGCCCGGAGCCGTACTTGATCACGTATTCATTCGGCTGTCCCTTGAAGTATCCGATGAGAGGCATGTCTGAACGACGAATCGCCCCCGAGGTATTGGATTGCGATCAGCAAGCGACAGAACGCCCTTTTCTAGCATTTCAGGAAAGACAGCTCAGTACAACGGTTTTCTTTGCGCTATCACCCTCTTTTCCCAGGGCCATTCCGTGTAGGGAAAGGGTGTGACTGCTGAATGGGTGAACCAACAGGTTGGGGCTCCAGGCTCAGGCGCCCAAGGTCCGCTCGAGATCGGCAAGGACATCGGCGATGGTCTCAAAACCAGGCAGCAGAGCGTTTTGTTGCTCGTCCCGGAGCCATCCTTGTACCTTCTTGTCGGCCGAGATGACTGTCGAGTGGTTGCGGTTGCCGAAATGGCGGCCGATCTCGCTGTACGCGGCGCCGGTATGCTTGCGCGCCAGGTACATGGCCAGCATCCGGGGATAGGCCAGGGCGCGGGCGCGACTGTCCGACTTCAGTGCCTCTGGATCAATCTGGAAGAGTTGGCATACCGCGCGCTCGACGTCGCGCAGGCCGACGGCCTGCGCGGTATGGTGTATCGTGTCGCGTAGCGCGGCCTTGGCGAGCACCATGTCGAGACGTTTACCGGTGAGCAGAGCGTGGACAATCACGCTGTGGATGGCCCCTTCGAGCTCTCGAACGCTGGAGCGAAGGTGCTCGGCGATATAGTCGAGCACGGTATCAGGAACACTGACTCCCCGGCCTTCTGAACGTGCCTGAAGGATCGCTCGCCGGGTTGCTAGATCAGGGAGCTCAAGCTTGACGACCATCCCTCCGAGAAACCGCGTCACCAGCTCTTCCGTCAGCCGAGAGATCCGCCGGGGATGCTGGTCGGCGGTCAGAATGATGGGGGCGCCGTGGTCGATCAGTGAATTGAACGTGTGCAGGAATTCGTTTTGCGTGGCCCGTGTACCCGCGAGGAAATGAACATCGTCCACAGCCAGTGCACCAAGCCTGCGGTACCGGGTACGAAAGCCGCCTAGTGTACCGGCGCGCATCGACTCCAGGAAGCTGTTGGTGAACGCCTCAGCCGTGATCGAGAGTACATTCAAACCGGGGTGAACTACCCGCAGGCCTTGGCTTATTGCTTCCAGGAGGTGGGTTTTGCCCAGACCTACACCACCATGAATGACCAGAGGGTTGAACGCCTTGCCGGCTGTATGGATCATCTCTCTCGATGCGGCGTGTGCTAGTTGATTGCTTGGCCCAGTCACGAAGTCGTCAAGAAGTCGCGGCGAACGGACGGCAGCAGGTACTCCAGGAAGTCCCGGACGAGAAGCCTGGCCGTTCACCGCGTGTTCAGCATGGTTCTGACTCTGGATGCGATCAGTTGCGGGAGGTTTGAAACGAGGCGTTGGAGAACGATCAGGGCTAGCTGGATGTGGGGTGGGAAAGGAGAGCGGCGCCTTCGGATTGCCCGGTATGGGAACGGTGACCGTGCTACCTGACCGTTGTTGTGATCGGTCTGAGTCGGGATCGACAACGTCGCCGAGAGCAGGGTCTGTCTCATTCTGGACCGCGAAGCTCAGCCGCACTTGCCGGCCCGTCACTGCCTGGGCGGCTTCCACCAGATTGGCGGAGAAATGGCCTCTGATCCACTCACGAAAGAAGGCATTGGGCACCTGGACTTCCAGAGCGTTACCATCACCGCTCAAGCCGAGATGGACATCCTCACCAAACCAGAGGCTAAATCGAAGCTCGCCTAGCCGCTCAGCCACTGCGGCACGAAGCGCCGACTCTAAGGCTAGGTGGTCGGCTGTTGCTGTCGAACCAGGAACTCCATCGTGTACCTGGCCAGGATGTGCCACCATTGCTCCGTCCCCCGCGCCCTCATCCATGTGGGCATACGCTTGCGTGCTTGGTGCTAACTCTGGCGGCTGGGAGGGAACACCCGAGGAATCGGATCTTGAGAGATTCTGACAGATCGGGTTCCAAGGCGGCGCACGATCACAAGGCGCTACCGTGGCGCTCACCAGCCAGGAACTTATGCGCTCTGGGGGTTATATTGTCAAAGCAGATAACTGGGTAGAAAGGATGTGAATTGAAGCTCTGGGGCGATTTTGGCGAATCTAGCGATGGAATTGCAGATCTTCATCAGGTCCTGAATCGCGTTGAGATGATTATTTCTGTCCCATGACACCTGGGTTTTTGAGTCCTGGTTCTCTACCCGGTTTCTCTATTCAAAAGCGCAGCGTCCGGACCCGCACTCGGGTCGCCCACAGCCGAAACCGGGGCTGCCAGGAGTGTTACACATTGGCAAGGAGTTCGAGCGACCGGAATGAACGGAGGCGGGAACACTGAATTGCTTGGCGACATCAATGTTACCGCACCTGGGACAACGAGCGACATCACTCGAGCCGCGAACCAAGGTTTCAAAGATATGGTCGCAGGGCTTGCAATGGTATTCGTAGATCGGCATAAGGAGGAAATCTCCCATGCGAGTGGTTCGGTCAGGATAGATCAACCGCAATAATATCCAGCAGACATGAGCAAAGACACTCTGGTCGGCCTTTCTGCGCTCAACCCGCCATCATAGTATTCTGGGCCGTTCAAGAAGGCTTGTCAATGCTCGCTGGATCGGGTTAACTCACTCCACAACGAGATGTTCAGTCAACCATGGAGGGGAATGCCGATATGACTTGCCGGCTTCGTCCGTTATCGCGCCAGGAGGTACGGGAGCTTGATGTCAGAGCCGCCGAGCAGCTTGGTCTACCAACCCTGATCCTGATGGAGAATGCCGGACGCGGCGCGGCCGCATGGCTGGTCGAGCTAGCCGTTGGAGTAAGGACCGAGTCAGCGGCTTGGCCATTTTCCGCTCCGCCATCCGCTCAGCTTGAGCTGTCTCCCACGGCTGCATTGCCACGAGTCTTGATCCTGAGCGGGCCGGGTAACAATGGCGGGGACGGGGGCGTGGTCGCCCGGCACTTGGATGCCTGGGGGTTTGCGGTCCGGATTGTCTGGTTCGCGAGCCGCGAGCAGTTACGCGGCGATGCCAAAACCCAGTGGATGATCCTTGAGCGATCTGGAGTCGATCAGACGGCTTGGTTTCACTCGCAGAGCAACGACCCTCGGCCAGCCGAGCTGGAGTCCCTGGTTGCGGATGCCGACTGGTTGGTCGATGGGCTGTTCGGCACCGGGCTGACCCGGCCCGTGGAAGGAGCACTGCGGACCGTAATTGAGGTCATGAACAGATCGAACAAACCGATCCTGGCTCTGGACGTTCCCTCGGGGCTGGATGCCGACACGGGGATGCCGCTGGGCACTGCCATCCGCGCCCGCGCGACGGCCACGTTCGCCGCTCCCAAGCTCGGGTTTGCCGTTGCTGGTGCCGCTGCTTTCACGGGCGAGGTCGCCGTTATCGACATCGGCCTGCCCCGCGGGTTACTCAAGCAATTCCTGGCATGAAATGAGAATGGGAATGGGATGAGCAGAGACGCAATGTTATCTCGAAGTGCGTCGTCAGAAAAGCGACGCGACTTGATCAGCGCCAACCGCTTACCACTCAATACTTCGGTACAAACTGGTTGCGCTCGGCATACTTGGGGTTGTGGTGGCACTCGTTGAGCTTGACGCTGAAGCCGCGATCGAGGGTATCTTGGGCCAAGTCGGCCCATGGGGTCTTGGGGTGCTTGGCGATGACGTCCTCGAGCAACCGCTTGGCCTTGACATACTTCTTGGCGGTCAGATTCTTGGCAGCTAGTGTCCCCGGCATGAAAACCTGCACTGAATTGCGGCTACCTGTTATGCTAGATACGGTGCCCTGATTTAAGCGTGGGAGAAGCCCGTATGCGTGGACGCAAGCCCAATGTGTTAACTATCGTCTCTCCGGACATCTCCGAATTGGAACGAATCGCACACAGCGATGCATTGCCCTGGTATCAAGTTCGGCGTGCCCGAATTGTTCTGGGAATTGCTGCAGGCCAGCGGCGAGAAGACATCGCTTTCCAGCTCGAGTGCGACGACTCCACGATCTGGCGAACCTGTCAACGGTATCGGCAGTTTGGGCTCGTCGGATTGCTCGCTGATCAGCGATAGGGCCACTCGGGACGTGGCATGGAGATCACGCCGTTGCAAATCGTTGAACTTGCTTGTCTGGAACCCGTGGCCAAAGGATTGCACATCACTCATTGGTCGAGTGACGACCTGGCCTACCAAGCCATGGCGCATGGAATTATGGCTCGCATCAGCCCACGTACCGTGTGAGATATCTTGAGCAATGTCGATCTGCAACCCCATCGCACCCGCTATTGGAAGACACCTCGCCTGGATGCTCAGTTCAAAGAGAGAGCGGAGCAAGTCCTTTGGTGCTATGGGAATGCGGCTCGGCTTGCAGGACACGGCATCTGGGTGGTGTGTGTCGATGAAATCCCAACTTTCCAGATCTTGGAGCGTGCTACGATCCGCAGAGCGATCCCTGGATCGATCGAGCAACAGAAGTTCGACTACACCCGGCATGGGACAGTGAACATGTTGGTATTCCTGATAGTGCATACCGGGTTGATGAATTTGGTATTCCTGACGAAGAATGATCATGAGCACTATCTTCCTGAATTAGAACTGTTTCACAGGCAGCACAAGGAGTTGAACGGCGTCTTCTTGATCCAGGATGGCGGGGCCAGTCACATAGCGGCTAGCACGCAGAGTTACTTCGCCAAGAGTCGGGGATGGTGGAAGCCTCGCTATACGCCAGCCAATGCATCATGGTTGAACCAGGCGGAAATCCTGATCCATGCCTTCAAACACTATTACCTGAAACGGGCGTCATGGAAGAGTCGGGAGGAATTCGAGACCCATGTTCTAGCTTCCTGGCCAGAATACAACCATCGGTATGCCCACCCCATTGAATGGACATGGACGAATCAGAAGATGCGTCGATGGTTCGCTAAAAACACTCTTGGCCGAAGGAAATTCAAGCTCCCTCTCCCCTCGCGGGAGAGGGTTGCGGTGAGGGGGGCTGGGCACGACCAAGCGCCTTGTCCGAAAGGTCTAGCTGACTGGTGCGACCCCTACCCTCTCCCGCAAGGGGAGAGGGCGAAATAATTGGCCGCTTGCCATTGCTGTACGGTGAATTCAGCGGTATCGCGGTCAACCCTGGATCTTCTGTCGTTTGAGCCTCTGCACGCGCTTGTCCGTGTAAGGCAAGCAAATCGCAACCTCGTAATCGACGACGTGTCCCCATATCTGCATAAATCGCTCTTTCGGATAATCCTGGTAGCTCGAGACCTCGAGCTCGACCTTGAGCTGGATCGGTTCTTGCAAGTATGGCATTCTTGGGCTCCTGGAAACTGAGAACGGGGGCTTGCCGTTGATCCTGTCCGGCCGGTTCGATCAGGGAGACACGAGCTCTTCGCCATCGCGAACGTCGGGGGATTCAGGCCCGGAGACCGCGGCGCTCACCGATCCCTGGTGCGTGGCGAGCTTCACCAGATCGCTGACCGAGTCGATCTTGTGCGGCGTGGCGAGATAGCCGATGCCCCGGTGCAGGTGAAGTCGAAACTGCCGCGCCACCACTTCCTCCGAAGTGCCCAGCCCGTCCACGCCGCAGCGCTCCTTGAGCAGGGCCAGGTACAGCTCGTGGGTCTCTCCGCCGAACACCTGCCACTCCATCTCCACGTTGCTGTCGGCGGGAATCTCGATGGGCGTCGGCGGTGTCGCCTGCTGGAGCGACAGGCAAAACGCCCACCGGCAGAGGATGTTCCACTGGTTGATGCCGGTGCGGGTCTTGAGCCGGATGAGCTGCTCACGGGCCTGGGCCGACAGGCGAATTTGCTTGATGCTCATGACTCCACCCCGCTCGCGGCATGGGAAACGTCCTTCCAGAAATAGCCCTCCTCGGCAACCGTCACGCGCTGGTCTTCGTCGTAGCTGAGGTGGTAGGCCCGCGCAATGTGGGGCTGCAAGGCCTGGTAATAATCGCGGTCGACTTCCGTGTCCGTCGAGAGGATGACCACCTGGTGGCTGGCGTTGGGAAAATACCGTTCGACCAGGTTGCGGCGATGAGTGGCGTCGAGCCGGGCCATCGGCGTGTCAATGACCGCGGGCAGTGGGCGGTTGGAGGCGCGTGCCAGGCCCCAGAGCACCGAGATGGCGAAAATCTGCTTCTCTCCCTCCGAAAGCCGCTCCTTGGACAGGGCGCACCCCGCGCTATCGTACAAGGTGATGGCGAATGTTCCCGGGTCGATGAGAATCCGCTCCACCATCGACTTCTTCCGCAACAGAAACCGGAACGACTCGGTGATCAACCCCGAGAGCCGGTCGATCTTGCGGTCGGTCGCTCGCCGCAGAAAGTCCTGCATCGTCGTCCGCGTCCGCGCCGCGAGCTGGACGATCCGGGCCCGGTCCTCCCAGGCGAACTCCTTGGCGACATCACCCTCGAAGAGCTTTGCCAATTTGTCCTGACATTGCTTCTCCTCCACCCTGAGGGCAACGATCTCCGCATCCAGGCGCCTGGCTTCACTATCCAAGGCGGAATAGCGCGCGGTCGCGGCCTTGAACTGCTCCACGACCTGGCCGATCTCTTCATCCTTGGGTGCCGCCTCGATCCCTCGTTCCAGGTCATCGAGACTCTGGCGAAGGCTTCCGTGCGTCTCGATCAAGACTTCCGCCTCCCGCTGCAGCTCCTCGAGCCGGTGGCTGCTCAGGTGGTGGAGCTGGGCGTGGGCCGGCTGGGAGAGCGAGAGCCGCGGCTCGGCACCCATGGCCGCTTGCCGCTCCCGGCGGTCACTCTCGAGATACTCTTGCGCCAGCGCGATCACCCGGGCGCTGGCCCTGGCCTGGCGAAGCGTCTCGAGGAGAAGCTCATCGCGCTCGGCCAGCAGAGCCGCCACGATCGCTGCCTGGGCCGAGAGCCGCTCCTGCAAGTCCTGGTGCTCCACGTGCTTCAAGAGCTCCGGAACCATGGCCAAGGGCAACTCTCCGGCGGCAAGCTTCAGAAGCTGTGCCTCCGTCTCCCCGGCGCGAGTCTCCAGTTCCTTCTTCCGCCCTTCCCGGACCTGGCGAAGCTCCCAGTACCGGCCGCCCGAGGCAATGAACTTCATCTCAGCCGTCTGCTGAGCGGCTTCCGCCCGCAAGACGTGGTTCTCCAGCGCACCACGCTCATCGCTCAAGCGGCGGATCCGGTCGCTCAACTCCTGGGCCTCTCTCTCCAGCACCTCGACCTTCTCACGATGCCCCGCGGTCGCCCCTTCCTTCGCCTGTCGGGCCTGGATCACCGCGGTGTCGGCGATCAGCCGCTCGACGATATCCAGCCCCAGCAGCGACTTGATCGCCGCCCCCAGCGCCTGGCTGCTCGTCTCGTCCTCGGTCAGCGTGCGGATCTTCTCGGCGTCGAAGAAGAAGAGCTGCGAGATCTCCAGCGGGACGATCTCCTCCACCTGCTACGGCCAGTTGTCGGAGTACCAGGCGTCATACACGCCGTCCTTGAACACGCTGAGGATCTCCTTGAGTCTCCCCTCCCGGACGTGCCAGGAGCGCCTGACCTCGAAGTACGCGTCCTGCTCTTCGGCCACCGTATGGAAGAGCAGCAAGATCTCGGCGCCCGTCGCCGGCTCGATCCCCTGGTGGATCGATCGAGCCAGAAACTCCTCGTAAGGCAAGTTGGATCGCTTGGAGCAGCGCGCCCGGACGCCGTACAGCACGAGCTGGATCGCATCGAGTATCGTCGTCTTCCCCGCGCCGTTGACGCCGCCAAACAGCACAATCGGCCTGCCCCGCCCCGCCGATTTCATCGGCGCAAGATCCAGCACCTGCCGGCCCTTGAAGAGCCCAAAGTCGCGGAGCGTAAGCTGCTGGAGAATCATGAAGCGTTTTCTTATTCACGAGGCCCTAAGCCCAAAACCGTTGTACTAGCAATAACACTCTTGGCCGAAGGAATTCTTGGCTCCCTCTCCCCTCGCGGGAGAGGGTTGGGGTGAGGGGGGCTGGGCACGACCAATCGCCTAGTCCGAAGGGCCGAATGAATACTACAGCGCTGGATCGAGCTCCCGACTTCCGGGCTCACAAGCCTGAAGCGCAAGCGAATGGTATTCGACAATACATATGATTCAATGCCCTTCGCTTGCGCTTCAGGCTTGTTGCAAGCGACTTCCCCGGCATCACTTGCATTCTTAACGCCGCTCATTCCTCCACCCGCTCCAGATCGTCTCTCAGCAGACCGAGCTGCTTCTCCACCACGCGCGAATGCGGCACCGGCTCGCCTTTCGCCTGATCCGTCGCTGCTCGCGTGCGCCGGTCTCGGTCGGTCAGATCGTCCACGGCCTCTTGCTCGCTGCGGTAGAATGCCGAGCGGAACCGGCTCTCGAGTTTTTCAAAGATCCCCGCCCGGCGCGACATGCCGCGGTGGCTTTGCTCGATGCCCAGGAGGCGCACCTGGAGATCGAAAAACGCCTCATCCTCGCCGCAGACCTCTTTCAACAAGGTCCAATCCTCCGTCCGCAGCGGGTTGTTATCGATGTCGCGCCTGGGGAACTCCTGGCCGGTGACCTCCTGGAAAATCCGCGGTAGGCTGTCGTCGAACTCGTGCTTCTCGTTGAGCCAGATGCGGCGGATCTCGTGGAGCTCGTCCATGGTGATGAGCTTCAGGTTGCGAAACTCGGGCGGTCCCTCGCGGCGGGCCTGTTCCTGGGCTTCGAGAACCCGGCGCAGCCAGTGTTCGCGGGACGCCTTGGTATAGGGCCCGGGGATGGTCCGGTCGTGGAAGAGCTGGACGTGGCCGTTCATCCGGCGGAAGTCGCGCAGGCTGCGGTCGTCGGGGTTGTCGAGCTCGTTGCGAAGCTCGAGCAGGGGGGTCATCCAGACCTTCTCCTCGTCGTTCTTGATCATGGCCTCCATCGACCGGTCCTTCTCGACGACCGTGCAGACCCAGCAGCCGAACCGGCTGGTGCCGCAGCTCGGGGTCGAGGAATCGACGACCAAGGGGCACTCACCCCCCTCGGTCGCCCCCTGGTACATCCCCAGGAGCGACTTGTTGTCGTGCCCCCACGGGTTCTTGAGCTGCATCAGGAACAGCCAGACGTCGTCGTTGTTCCAGTCCTCGATCGGCGTGTAGACCAGCGAATTGGGCAAGCTCGCATTCGGCGTGAGCCGCTCGCGGACCCGCTTCGACTCGAGCTTGCTCATGGTGATGGCCCGCCGCTGGCTCTCGGCCTTGCGCGTGCCCAGCACCAGGATCGCCTCGCCGCTCGAGCGAACCACGTCGCGGATGAACTTGTTCGACGGCATGATCTTGAGCCGTTCGGTGCACCACCGGAACTTGTTCCGAGGCGCAGGGTATCCCTTGCCGATCAGGTTGACCCAGAACGTGTTCTCGACCTCCGGCGTCAGCTTGTGCGGCACAAACGGCAGTCCCTGCTCGCCCGCCGCCGTGCTCATCCTCGCCAGCGACGCATCCACCCAGGCCGCGACCAGCGGCTGCTCGACCAGCGTGTCCGTCGAGATGACATGGACCGTCTTCGTCCGCTCGGCGGCCGACAGCTCGCGGATCGCCAGCCAGACCAGTTGCAAGGCCGCGCTCGAGTCTTTGCCGCCGCTGTAGCCGACGACCCAGGGGGTGCCATCGCTCTTGTACAGCTCCCGGATCTCTTCGCAGACGGCCTTGACGGTCCTGGCCAGCCCCGCTTCGGCAAAGGCAGACGCTGGGCCAGTCGAGGACCCGTTCTTAGACGGACTGCCCATTCTTCACCCCCAGGAAATCGTTTTCCAGCGCCTGCTCCTCGGCCGTGAGCTTGAGCCCGAGGTGTCTCTTGATCAGGTTGCCGGTCAGTACGACATTGACCCCGCGCTTGGACAACCGGCCGGCGTTCATGGCCCGCCCCTCCCAGAGCTTGGCGTTGTTGCGCGACCAGTCGAGGGTTTTCAAGCGGCCAAGCTTTGACTTCCAGTCGCGTGGATGGCGGCGAATCAGTTCGTTGCCGGCCCTGCCCAGTGAGACGAGAGCCAGCGTGTGGGCGTGAATGTAATCCCGGCGCAGGTCGGCGGCACTGACCTTGCGCTGCTTGGCAAGCTTCCAATCGGGAATGTGCTCGGCGACCTCGTTCCAGAATTCCGCCGCGAGATGTAGCTTTGCGTCCACGGGCTCATCGTCACGGCCCGCCAGCACGTTTTGCGTGGCGTGGTATATCCCGCTCAGAGTGAACAGCTTGATCGACCGGTTGGAGATGGTGCTTCGCTCGGTCTCGATAAGATCGGTGAAAACGGCCACCTTCTGAAGCAGGTCCTTGGCGATCTGGGCGTCGGCGTCCCGGGAGTCGTAAAGGATGCTTAGGGATGTCGTCGGCCGGATCGCATAGCGATTCAAATCGGCGAACATCTGCTGGCAGCGTTTCAGCCCGACGTCCATGAAGAAGACGACGGCAATCGTCTCATCCCCCAGGTCGGGGTTCTCCCGCAGAGCCGCCTCGATGGCCGCTCGGCGGTGCTGGCCGTCATTGATCACGAACCGGGCTTTCATCGGGATGTGCAGGCGGCCGATGCTCCGCTCGGCATCCTGATCTCCTAGAGCTTCGAATCGGACCTCGCCGTCGATCGACGCCGTTAGCGCGGAGAAAGTGTACGTTCGGGAGTGGCGGAGGATGTACCTCGCAATCTCGGGAATGCGTGTCTTGTTCAGGCTTCGCTGGGCACGGAGTTCCGGCCTGAGCTCATCCTCATCGAAGAGAAAGATGCGGGGAATGAGCCTGAGCGGGCACATGGAGACATAGTATTCTCGGCCTGCCTGGATCCCTTTGATCGCCGGGAACACGTATTCGAAGTTGGCCATTCGCTCAACTCTCGCCGAAATTGGAAGTCAATTGGTTGACTTCCAGAAGTCTCTCCTTTGACTTCCACCGAGTCAAGGGGGTAAGCTCAGAGTTCACTTGCGGATAGCCACGAAAGGAGGGTCTGTATTGCCGGGGCAAACCTTGGAGACTCGTTCAGACATGCGACCGCTTTATCTGGATTACAATGCGACAACGCCTCTCGACCCCCGTGTGTTCGAGGCGATGAAGCCTTACTTCCTGGAGGAGTTCGGCAATGCAGGGAGCCGAACGCATGTCTTTGGTCAGCGCGCCAAGGAAGCCGTTGAGCGAGCGCGGAAACAGGTGGCGGATCTGATCGCGGCGAAGCCGGAGGAGATCATCTTCACGAGCGGTGCAACCGAGTCGAACAACCTGGCGCTGTTGGGACTGGCGCGGCACGCTGAATCGACGGGTCGGAAGCACATTCTCTCCACGGCGATCGAGCATAAGGCCGTGCTCGAGCCTCTGGATCGGCTCAGGGAGCTGGGCTTCGAAGTGGAGCTGACTCCGGTTACGGGTGGGGGCTACGTTGAGGCGGATGCGATTAGTGCGCGGTTACGCCCCGATACGCTCGTCGTCTCCGTGATGCACGCCAATAACGAGACAGGAGTTCTTCAACCGGTTGCGGAGATTGCCGAGCTTCTGGCGAATACGAAGACGCTCTTCCACATCGACGCCGCCCAGACCTTCGGTAAGGAAGTCGAGACGCTTCGCACATTGCGTTGCGATCTTCTCTCGATCAGCGGTCACAAGGTCTATGGTCCGAAAGGAGTCGGGGCTCTCTTTGCTCGCCGACTTAGCGGGAAGCGTCGTCCGCTCACGCCCATATCCGTGGGTGGTGGGCAAGAGTCAGGGTTACGACCCGGTACTCTCCCGGTTCCCCTGATCGTGGGAATGGGGGCCGCTGCCACGCTTGCCGGAGCGGAATACCAGCATCGTCGAATTGGAGCGGCTCAGGTCAAGGAGAGATTCTTGCGTGAGCTCGGTGAGGTTGAATTCATCATCAACGGCGACGCGAGCCGGACCATGGCTCATGTTGTCAACGTGAGCTTCCCCGGGGTGGACAGCGAAGCGCTCATGCTGGCGGTTCGATCAGAGATCGCCATTTCCAACGGCTCCGCGTGCACATCGGCGAGCTACTTACCGAGCCATGTGTTGAAAGCGATGGATCTTTCTGACGAACTAGTTTCGTCTTCGGTCCGCATCTCCTGGGGACCCGGGATAACGAAAATCCCGACCGGACCGCTCATCAATTCCGTGAGAGCTTTCACTGGGTGGGATCCGTCCCTGGAATCGCGGAACGGGCCTTTGCTTGCGTCGAAAGGAGTGCACCAAGTGCATTGATGAAATCGGAATTAATCTCGATATGCAGATCAACTGGAATCTCGAACTGAGGGTACCGAAGGAACGCATGAAGCCGAAGATCTGGAGTCGAGGATTTGGTGGGACCTTTGCTGCGGGCTTCGGAGGGTTGGCCTACCACTGACGATCTGATTGGGGAAGCGGCTTCCCGCCAACGTCGAAACTCGGCGCGGATCTGACGAGCACGTTCTTGAGCCTCGCGCTCGTCCGCGCCGCAGGATTCGCAGTGCCTTCGACCCGCCATATCCCTCCATTCCACGTACCAGTTCGGAGACTTCTTGGGATCTCGAAAGACTCGGACTTTTCTTGGACCGTGCATGGTGATAGCTTCCCGTTTCGCCGGGTCCTACGAGGATGGGTCGAGGATCGCCAGGTCTCTTAATTGTAGCAGCATTAATAGCATCGTCAATAGGTAAGTGGCCTCATCTGCCTTTTTCGAACCCGCCCGAGCGCAGAGATAACCGCAGGCTTTGGTTAAGATGAGAGGGGCAAGCTGTGGCGAAGCCGAAAGTAACTCGAGAATCAATGGAAGAGCTGAAGCGGGTGACCATCCGAATGCCCCACGATCTCCACGTGGCGCTCCTTCGAAGACGCGAGGAAACTGGCCGGTCGCTCAATGACCTGCTGATCGAAGCGGCTGCCCACTTGGTCGGCGTCCCGGTTCCTCCGATGCCGAAGGGCATCCCAGGCCGACGGCCGGGAGGATTGCGGAAGCGTCTTTTGTAGACTGCTGGGTGAAGCTCCCGTACAACAATCTGCAAAAGAAGGCTGGCTCAGCGGTGTCAGAACCCCCCGATCCGGGGTGGTGCGGCGGAAGATGACAACCGCTGAGGCGAATACGTAAGGTGGATAGGTGAGGACAAAGAGCCACATTTCATGCGTGCCGCAGGAGTCCGACGTCACATGGCCGAATTCGAGTACCACTTCGAGACCTGTGGTGAGCAACTTTATCGATTTCTTCGCCTCTGGCTGGCGGAGACTATGCCGAGGGACGAGTTAGTTGGGTGGCTGGAGCTGGCGGGACGCGCCGAAGAATGGATGGAGTACTTTGAGCAACTATCGGCGGTGGCTCTGACGGGCCGTATCGTTGCCGCTGGTCGGTCCCTTGAGGCGACATACAGCGCCGACTCCAAGTTGTACGCGCGGGAGTTCCGTACCTACATAAATGACCATATCTCGATCTCCAAAGACTTCTTGGACAAACTTATGCGCCTTGCCCTCCAAGCAGTGGAAGTAGCCGATGGAAGAATTCCGAAGGGGGCTGCGAGTGATGCCCGCGGTTGGGCACTGCATAACCATCGACACTGTTATCTCTGCGGCGATCCGCTTGATTTCACGCCGGGCGCGTCCCACGACAAAATCTACACGTGCGAGCACATCTGGCCGAGCAGCTATGGCGGGGACTCAGTGGCGGAGAACTTCCTCCCCGCCTGCCAGAAATGCAACAGCCAGAAGAAGCGCCATTTTGCCACTTGGGCGATGGTGAGTGTGCAGTCGGTCATACGCGGCATCAACCCAACGGAAATCGATCTCGATGTCATCGACGGTACACCTCGGTTCGCGCTGCACCATCTGGCTGGTCAGCGCTACGCCATTAACCATGGCACGAGCTTGAAGCGAGCGTTCCTCAGAATCGGCCCATGGACCACGCTGCGGGTCATTGACATCAATGATGTCGCGCACTTTTTCAACATGGACATCCACAGCGCCGGTGTGGACATAGATTTAGGGGACTGCAATGCCCGTCTACGAGTATAATTGCCTCGTGTATAAGCAGAGACCTGACGCGCAGGCGGTGCCCGAATTCTGCCTGTTCCATGCGCCGGTGGGTGACATCGACAGTTGGGCGGATGTCTTGCGGTTGGAAACCCGTACGGGAGGGGCTCAGCGCGCTCTCAACACCTCGAAACTGCACGCGATCAAACGATTCGTCCAGGATCCGGATAATACGATCCCGACCTCTATCATCATCTCTTTGAACCTCCCTCCGGAAGCCCGGATCATGGAGGGAGGCCACCTCCGAAAAATCCAGTTCACTCACGAACAGGCCAACCCGAAGATCGGCGTAGTGATCGATGGCCAGCATCGACTCCTGGGCGTGAAGGACTTTGATCCTTCCCTGCATGTAAACGTCGTGGCCCTCCTTACTGGGGACGTGAACGAGGCGGCCTTCCAATTCCTCGTCATCAACAACAAGGCGTCGAAGGTACCGATGGATCATATCAAGACCCTCCTCGCGGAGCGCCAGGACATGCGGCTACAGCAGAGACTTCTCACCGCACGCCTCTCCATCGACAATCGCTACGAGTTTGTTGCCACTGCAGACAACGATCCCGAGAGTCCATTTCGCAACGAAATCGACTGGCCGACGAACCGCACCGGTATGCATCTCGTCAAACCAGCCGCCATCGAGACGGCCGTCCGGGACATCCAGGAGCGCAAGATCCTGGAGTTTGAGGACAAGGACACGCTGATCGATTACTTTTTCACGCTTTGGAAAGAGGTTAAGACGACCTGGCGGGACCTGTGGGTCGCCGATTCCAAGCTCCTGAGCAAGGTCGGCATCGTCTGCATGACGCAGTACGTGACGAATTCTGTAGCCAGTTCGTACGATTTGGCCCAGTTGGACGTCACAAACACCGAGGCGGTGCGCCTGCGGACGCGTGAACTGCTCATCTACCAGCAGAAGGACTTTTGGAGGGCAAACTGGTCGCTGACCGGCAAGGATAACAGTGCCGGGCGCAAGGAAGTTGTCGATGCGCTCGTCCAAATTGGACGGAACAAACGCGCTGGCCGGGAATGGAGCGAGGACCTGGAACTGCTTGAGTCCGAGCCCGAGTAGCACTCCGATCGAGTTGGTGTGCGTCGCGGCGTCTCTGTCGCCTGGCTCGGCTGAGAACTGACATTCATTGCGTCAGACGCGCCAACAACGCGGCCGACGCCATCAAGCGCCTTTTCGCCAGAGCAGCCGCTCCCGTTCGCCTTTGCGTCGGAAGCGTGTCATGACGTAGCAACCCGCGATCCGGCTGCCCTCAAGTGTGACCTCTATCCTTTGTTCAGTCCATTCGCGCAGGGAGTAGTTCCCCGCATCCCAGATCTAGACCTTAACCAAGCGTGATATATAAGTCAACTTGGTCGAAATCCTGGAAAAAGCTGGAAAACCCCCGGAGATTGTGGAATAATGGAGATAGGAAACCGTCTTCACTATTCCAACCTACG
>JBEKTN010000040.1:0-54474 GCA_049516015.1 Isosphaeraceae bacterium
TCGCTGTATTGGTCACAACACTATTGAAAAGTCGCAAAACTGAAGGGCAAAAGTCTGGGTTTGCTCAGTATATAAAACTTTCCATATGACCCAGTTTCGCTATTGTGATGCGTAAGCCCTGGCGGCGCGCGCTCTTGTGTGTGCCCTCTCCCACGTGTCTCTCTTCACAAATTGACAAGCCAATCCACAGGTCGCCCGTAAGAAAATCGCCGAATTCCAGGGGAGAACATCGAGCGATTGGATCACGATTGTACATCCTGGGCAGGATCTCACCACACTTTACGAGTGGCCCTCCCGAGTGTCAATCGAGCGATGGTGTTCTCATGGATTTTTCAAGCCCCTCCGAACAGCTTGCTTTCGGGATGGCTCACCGAGCTTGAAGAAGTTCGCGGAAATCGCCGCAACTTTCAACTCTGAAGCGATTTAGCGCATTGCGCCCTGATCCTGCCGAGCTGCCAATCGGGCTGGGAGACTAGCCGGCGCGGGGACCATCGCTCGCCCCGCCCGTGCGCTAGCAGGCAGCCAGGGGCCAGGCGGACCGGGCCGGGTCGGCGATCCGGCCGGAGCGTGTCGGGCCATCGGCGAAGCGTTCCAGTTCCAGCGTGTCGGCATCGTGCCAGCGCCGCTTCGAGACCGGCGAATGGCATGGCAGGGGAAGTCTGAGCTGGCTCACCTGGAACGACTCCGGGGGTTTGCAGGATCCGTGTTCCCGCGAATCGTCGCTGTCGAGCCGGAGTTTTCCATCAATCCTGCGTGATCGGTGCAGCACGAGAATTGCTGGATACATTGATTCGTGGCAACGGCCTCCTTCTGGAAAAACGGCTGCTATACTCCAGTTGAATCTACCTTGGCATCGGTCGAGGGGTGCACGGCAACGAAGACGTCTTCATTGTTTATGGGGTTGAACAACCATGCGCCGCAGAAGAATGGCTCGAATAAACTCCGCGTGCTTCGATCCTCTTGAAGTTCGCGCTCTGCTTTCAACCCTGATCGCGCTCGTCGATTCGGGCGTGGACCTCACCAGTTCCGCGGACTCTCCCTATTATAATTTTACCGACGCCTATGACGCCTACGACCAGGAAACCGCTGCGCAGTATGGCGACGGAGTGGTTCAGGACACGAGCTTGCAGCACGGTCACGGCTCCACGGTTGCAGATCTCATCGTCCAGGGTATCCAGGCGACCGAGGCGCAGCCGGGTGCCGGCGGCGCCAATGTGCAGATCATGCCAGTTCGCGACACGTCCAGCGGACTGAACATCGACGGCAATGCGCTGATCCGGGGCGTCTACTGGGCGGCCGATCATGGCGCCGCGGTGATCAACCTGAGCGTGGCCTCCTACTCCGACCCCGTACTCGACGACCCCGGCGATCCCCACAACGGAGACAGCCTGTCCCAGGCCATCGAATACGCCCAGACCAAGGGCGCCGTCGTTGTCACCGCGCCGGGCAACGCCGCGATGAACATCGACAATGTCGTGATCTACCCGGCCTACGCCGATGACCCCCTTTACTCCACGGCCAGTCCCGTGCCAACGAATGTGATCGATGCGGCGGCCGTCGATGCCTCGGGCAACCTGACCTCCGTCTCGGACTGGGGCCCGGAGCACGTCGACCTGGGGGCCTACACCAATTCGTCGGGTGCCACGTCGTACTCAGCGGGCTACACCTCGGGCGTCGCCGGAGTGATCGCCGACCTCCTGCCGCCGGACCACACCCCCCAGGACGTCATCAACGTGATCGACGGGACGGTCACCCCCCATGCCCAATCGGTCGGGGCCTGGTGCAAGACGGGAGGAGTGATCAACCCCGCGGGCGCTGTCGCCCAGGTCATGGCGGCCGGAGTCGCGCTGGACGCCGGAGGCGGCTCGGCCGGCAGCTACTCTGCCGACGCCTATTACACGGGAGGCTCAACCTACTCGGTGACCGACCCGATCAACACCAGCAACGTGGTCGACCCGGCGCCGCAGCAGGTGTATCAGACCGAGCGGTACGGCAATTTCAGTTACACGCTCCCCCACCTGGTCCCCGATTCACCTTATATCGTCCGCCTGGACTTCGCCGAGATCTACTGGGACGCGCCCAACCAGCGACTGTTCAACGTCTTGATCAATGGCGACCCGGTACTCACGAACTTTGACATCTTCGCCACGGCGGGAGGCAAGGACATCGCCATCTCGCGCCAGTTCGAGTGCCTCTCCGACAGTTCCGGGCAAATCGTGATCCAGTTCACCACACTGCGCGACAACGCCAAGGTCAGCGGCATCCAGGTCACACCCGCACCCGACCTGGCCCTTGGCAAACAGGCCTACGCCTCGAGCGTGGAAAGCTCGAGTTATGTGCCGGACCAGGCCATCGACGGCAACAGTTCGACCCGCTGGTCCAGCGGCCAGTGGATGCAGAACAGCAATATCGGCTGGATCTACGTCGACCTGGGCGCCCCGTTTAACATCTCCGAGGTCCGGCTCAACTGGGAAACCGCCTACGCCGTCAATTATCAGATCCAGGTCAGTGACGACGCGGTCAACTGGACCACCATCCAGGTCATCTCCGGCAACCAGAGCAAGGGCGTGGCCGATTTCTCGGGCCTGACGGGAACCGGACGGTACGTGCGCATCCTCTGCACCCAGACCAGCGCGGGCTCGGACAATTATTCGCTCTACGACTTCAATGTGTACGGCACGCCGATCACCGACCTCGCCCAGAATCGGCCCACCCACGCCTCGTCCGTCGAAAGCTCGTACTACCCGCCCAGCATGGCCGTCGACGGCAACAGCTCGACTCGCTGGTCCAGCGGCCAGTGGATGCAGAACAGCAGTACCGGCTGGATCTACGTCGACCTGGGCGCCCCGTTTAACATCTCCGAGGTCCGGCTCAACTGGGAAACCGCCTACGCCGTCAATTACCAGATCCAGGTCAGCGACGACGCAGTCAACTGGACCACCATCCAGAACGTCACCGACAACCAGAGCAAGGCCGTGGTCGATTTCTCGGGCCTTTCGGGAATCGGACGGTACGTGCGCATTCTCTGCACCCAGACCAGCGCGGGCTCGGACAATTACTCGCTCTACGACTTCAATGTGTACGGCACGCCGGCCGAGCCAGGTTCTCTTGGGCCCGCCGGATTGCTGAGCCCGCTGGCGTCGAATGCAGGCACAACCGGGTCCAGCGAAACGGCCGCACCCGCGCTTTCCGGAACGTCCCAGGCCGTGGGAACAAGCCCTGTCGGCAATTCGACCACGATCACGACGACGCCACCGATCAACGCGTTCGCGCTCGGGACGACGCCACCGATCAACGCGTTCGCGCTCGGGACGACGCCACCGATCAACGCGTTCGCGCTCGGGACGACGCCACCGATCAACGCGAATCTCGCGTCCCGGCTCAGTGCCAGGGGTCCCCATCAGGCATCTGCCCCGCGGTCCACCCAGCATGTGAGTCTTCTGTCGCGGCCGCGGGTCCTGCCCCGGCAGGGAGGTGACGACCCCCGCTGAGGACCGCCAGGGCCGGGTCAACCACTTGCCGACCGGGCAGGGGAAGACGGCCCGGTGACCCTCTGGTAAGCTGATAGCATGGCTTCTCTGGCATATTCTCGGCCTGGGTCCCCGACCCGTCGAGTTCGATTGTATGCAACGCATCGAAACCCGGAACGTGATCATTGGTGCGGGGGCCATGGGTTCGGCCGCCGCTTATCGTCTGGCTCGACGGGGCGAGCCAGTGCTCCTGATCGAGCAGTTCCCCCTCGGTCACTATCGCGGCAGCTCGCATGGCGCGGCGCGAATTACCCGGCACTCCTATGCCGACCCTTCCTACGCGCGACTGATGCCCGCGGCCTTCCAGGCATGGAAAGAGCTGGAGGCTGATGCCGGACAGTCCGTCTACATCCGCACCGGTGGCGTCTCGTTCAGCCCCGCGGGTTTCGATTACGTGGCCCGCGTCGCGGCCAACCTCGAGTCGCTTGGCGTTCCTCATCGCAGGATGACAGGCGCCGATTGGAATCGTGTCAATCCGATCTTTTCGGTCCCCGCAACGCATGATGTCGTATTCGAGCCCGACGCCGGCATGCTCGCCGCCTCCAGGGCGGTGGCCCTTCAGCTCGAGCTGGCCCGCGCGCATGGCGGAGAGAAGACGCAGATCATGCCCTCTACCACGGTGCGCCGGATCGACCTCGACGGCACCCGGCCGGTTGTCGTGACCGACTCGCTGACGATCGCCGCGGACCGGCTGATCGTCGCCGCGGGGGCCTGGGTCAAGCATCTCTTGCCTCAGCTTCCCGTTCCGCTCGTGGCGACGCGTCAGCAGGTGCTTTATTTTCGCCCCAGCGATCCCGCCCCCTTCCGCATCGGCCGGTTCCCCGTCTTCATCTTCAAGGGAAGCAAAGAAGACGAAGCGTTCTATGGGATGCCCGGGTTTCTGGGCACCGGCATCAAGGTCGCCCGCCACTTCGGTCCCGAGACCGATCCGGATGTCGAGGATCGCATCGTGGCCGACGCGTACCGTGAGATCGTCCGCGGCTTTCTGGGCAACCACATCCCCGCCCTGGCCGGCGCGCCGATCGATCTGGCCGAGACCTGCCTCTACACCGTGGCAGCCGATGAGCATTTCCTCGTGGATTTCCTTCCCGGCCGCTCCGACGTGATCGTCGCCAGTCCGTGCAGCGGCCACGGATTCAAGTTCTCTTGCCTGATCGGGCAAGTGCCGGCCGACATGGCAACAGGCGGGCCAGGCAGCCGGCGAGGGGAGCTGGATCTGGTTCCTGCCTGGAGATTTGCGATTCCCTCGTGAGGCGCCGGGCAGAAGCCGGTGGGATCAGATCGACTTTCAAGTTAACCCCATCAAGCTGTCACGCCGGTGGGAACAGGCCCTCCTCCATCAACTCTTCACGGAGCTCGACACGAAACGGATCATTGACATTAAGCACCTCGACGGTGACGCGGCCAATCGGCGTGCGACCGACAAGGCGTGCTCCCTCCCACCGGAAATGCCGCGACCACTTGTGCCGACGCGGGTTAAACAGCGGCGTTAGCTTCCGCGTCAGTCGGTCTCGGCCACTAATGTCTGAACCTTTGGATGAGTTGCACCGGAAGCAACTGAGGGCGACGTTACTGGAGACGCTAGGCCCTTGATGTTTCCTGGAGATGATGTGGTCGATTTCGAACGGTCTGTCGTCGTACTCCTGCGATAATTGACAATATTCGCAGCGGTGTTTTGCCCGTTGCCATACCAGCCGCGTCAACGCTGCGTCCATGAGCGTTCAGGATGGGGTGCCTTTTCTTAGTTTAATTCTGAGCGTGCGGCGGGCCTTGGATTTGAGGATGGCAAGCAGGTCGCCCGCCTTGCCAAAAGCCAAAAGCTCTTGCTTCTCGCTGGGCGACAGGGCGTCGTCCTGGTTGCGTACGACCAGGTCGTGCATACGAGCCTTATCACGATCGCTGAAACCGAGATCCAAGATGTGTCGGGCCATTTCTTCGGATAGCATGCCGCGTTCCTTGCCGAAGACACGTGCCAGGATGGTAACTTCGTTTTCGCGGGCGTGGGTCGCGGTGGTTCTCATTGCTGGTCCTCTGCGTAACTACTATTAACCGTTCATTATAGCACGGCCTGCCGCCCGGAAGGAAACGAGATTCGCATTCCGCCCCTCCCCGCCTGAATGTCCCCCACACCTGCATCCGCAACACGAGTCCGAGTCCCGTCGAGGGACAGTTGCTTCTGACAGTCGCGCCGGCAGCTTCCGGCGAAACCGTGGTGGCCAGCCGCCAGGAACAGGAACTCAAGGTCGGTGACACGCTCATCGAGAGATCCTGAAGCACCAGGCGCGGTGCTGGCTGGTCAACACGGGGATCACCGGCGGGCCGTACGGCGTGGGACAGCGCACCGCCATCAAGCTCACGCGCGGGCTGATCGCCGCGGCGCTGGAGGGCAAACTCGACAATGTGCCCACCCGGCCCGACCCGGTGTTCCGGCTCAGCGCACTGGAGTCGTTCTTCGGCATCCCCGAGGGCCTGCTGAACTGCCGCTCCTCCTGGTCCGATCCCGACGCCTACGACACCAAGGCCGCCGAGCTGGCGGAGCAATTCGCGGCCAACGAGAAATCGTTCGACGGCTGAAGCTCGGGGAGCAAGATTTCTATCATCCCGGTCAATAAGTCAGATAATGTGGATACCAAACCCCTGGCAGATCGCTCTAGGCCGACGAGCTGCCGTTCATGCGCGTCTGCTCGACGAACTGCTCGGTGTCATCGTCGATGGACCGGCCGTGGCGGCCGCGCGGGGAGTGGACGTAAATCGACCGGGGATCGATGAGATCGCGATGCTCGGGGGGAAGGGACATCTCATAGTGAACGGGCTGGCGATGGTCGGCAAGCTGGAGGGTGCTTGCGGTTGAGAACCTGCTGCGTGCGGACCAGCTCGAAGTAGAACTCGGCCAGCGGCAAACGGGTCGGCAGCACCGCGTGCTGGATGTCGAAGAGCCGATAGTCACGCGTAGTCAACCGACGCGATTCGGTGAGCCAGCTCTCGGTGCCCGGATAGGGCGTGTTCACGCTGACGTTGGCAATCTCGGGGATCTCGAGGCACCACTGGCGGATCACCTCGAACTGGCGGTGGTCCCAGTCGGGATCGGCGATCAGGTTGATCGCCACCATGATGCCCAGCGAGCGGGCGAACTCGAGCGCCTCGAAATTCTTCGAGAGGGTCACGCGCTTGCGGTATTTCTTCAGACCTTCCTCGTCGATCGCCTCGACACCGAGGAACATGTATTGCAGGCCGAGGGTCTTCCAGAACCGGAAGACGTCTTTGTTGCGCAGCAGGACGTCGCCCCGGGTCTCGAGATAGTAATGCTTTTTGATGCCCCGCCTGGCGATGGCCTCGCCGATGGCCATGCCCTGCTCGGCCTGGATGAACGCGACGTCGTCGACGATGAAGATGCCGGGTTCGCGGATCGAGGCCAGCTCATCCGCGGCGGCCTCGGCCGACTTGATCCTGTAGCTGCGCCCATAGAATGTCCAGGCGCTGCAGAATGAGCAGTCCCACGGGCAACCCCGGCTGAACTCGATCGAGGCACATGGGTCGAGGACGCCGATGAAGTACTTGCGGCGATGACGCAAAAGGTCGCGAGCGGGGCGCAGGTCGTCAAGGTTACGGGCGAATTTCGGTGGGGGCCCCGCGCCCGATTCGGTGATCACGCCGGGAACGTCGAGCAGCGCCAGCGGCTGACGCGAGCTCGCCGCATCCAAGAGCTGCGCGGTGGCCGCCTCGCCTTCGCCCTTGAGCACGCAGTCGAGCGCTCCCTCGGCATGCTCGAGCAGGTCGCCGGCCACGAACGAGGCGCTGTGGCCCCCCACGAAGATGAAGGTTTCCGGACGCATCGACCGCGTGGCCCTTGCCAGGTCAATCAGCTCGGGAATGTTTGCCAGATAGTTGCAGGAGAATGCCACAACATCGGGTCGCCACTCGTTGATCAGCCGGAAGAAGCCGGCATGGCGCTCCACCTGAAGATCGAGCAAGCGAACCTGGTGCCCGGCACGCCGCAGCTCGGCGGCGATGAGCTCGATTCCCAGAGGCTCCAGCCTGAGGAAGATCTTCGTGTACAAGAGCGCGCTGGGATGAACTGCCAGTATTTTCATGGCGAATCGCAAGCAGTCGTTTGTATCTCAAGAGCATCTAGTCAATAGCTTATATCAAGAAGCAAAACCGCTCGCTAGCACAGTCTGGGTGGCCAGCCTTGGTTTTGCCGGTCGTCTGACCGGGCCGCAAGTCAACCGAGACCAGATTGGCCGGAAAGCCTTCCCAGTCCCCTCAGTTTTTCGCTCTTGCATCCAGTCCGGCGTGAGGGAGGCGTGGCGCGGGCTCTTTGGTCGTGACTCGTCACGGGCCAGATGCATTTCCCACGTGAGTGTTCCCACGGGTGTACACCATCTCCAGCCAGATTGATTCCCTTTCGTGAAGGCCCTTGGTAGAATCCATGACCAAAGACTACCCAGTGGCGAGGCCGAAGTCAGCCGGGCCTGCGGCTGGCTTGATTTTCGACGAGATTTTCCCGATCCGGCGGCCTTTCCATGGCCCCGGGGAGCCATGCCGATGGCCGATCAATCGACCTCGCAACCGCGCAAGAAGCTATACATCGAGACGGTCGGCTGCCAGATGAACGTGCTGGACAGCGAGCTTGTCGTCGCTCGGCTGCGCGAACAGGGGTACGAGCTGACAACCGAGATCGACCAGGCCGATACGATCCTCTACAACACCTGCTCGGTCCGGCAGCACGCCGAGGACAAGATTTACAGTGCTCTGGGGCGGATCAAGCACATCAAGCGGCGCAGGCCGGAGGTGTCGATCGGAGTGCTGGGATGCATGGCCCAGAAGGATCAGGAGCAGATCCTCAAGCGGGCTCCGCACGTGGACGTGGTTGTCGGGCCAGGTCAGCTTGCACGAGTGCCCCAGTTGCTTTCTCGTGCCAGGGAAGTCGGGTCGCCGCAGGTCGCCGTCAGCCTCGACCGCGACGCCGGATCGCGAGCAACGATCACGGCCAGCTTCGAGGGCTATGACGCCGACCGCGAACCGGCGATGCGACCCAGTCCCTTTCAGGCGTTCGTCCGGGTGATGATGGGTTGCGACAAGTTCTGCACCTATTGCATCGTCCCGTCAGTCCGTGGTCCCGAACAAAGCCGGCCGCCAGCCGCAATCCTGGGCGAGGCCCGGCTGCTTGTCGACCAGGGAGTCAAGGAGATCACGCTCCTGGGACAGACGGTCAACAGCTACAAGTATCGCGAGCCCGATGGGCGGATCACCCGGCTTTCCGACCTGCTCTCCAGGATCGGCGCGCTGCCCGGCATCGAGCGGATCAAGTTCATCACGAGCTTCCCCAACGATATGACCGACGACCTGCTGCAGGCCGTCCGCGATCTTCCCGTGGCTTCCCGATACATCCACGTTCCCGCGCAGAGTGGGTGCGACGGGGTACTCAGGCGAATGAAGAGGGTGTATACGGTTGGTTTCTATGAAGACATGCTCGCTCGGATGCGTGAAACGATTCCAGGCGTGGCGGTCTCGAGCGACTTCATCGTCGGCTTCTGCGGCGAGACCGAGGATTCGTTCGAGCGCACGGTGCGGCTCGTGGAACGAGCGAGGTTCAAGAACAGTTTCATCTTCAAATACAGTCCCCGGCGGGGGACGAAGGCGGATGAGCTGTTCCCCGACGACGTTGCCGAGGAGGTGAAGAAGCGGCGGAACAACGATCTCCTGGCCGTGCAGACGGCCATCAGCTTGCAGGACAATCGCGAGTTCATCGGTCGCGAGGTGACTGTCCTGGTTGAAGGGCGAAGCCGATCCACGACCCGGCGTGAAGGATGGGACGGCGTGGATCAGTTGACCGGTCGAACGTCGTGTGATCGGATCGTGGTTTTTGAGGGACACCAGCGGCTGGTCGGGCGATCGATCCAGGTTCGGGTCGAGGATGCCAGCGCGGTGACCCTCTTCGGTGAGGTGCTGACCACCGATCGGATCGAGGCGGCGGTGTGATGTGAAGGGAGAGCCGATGCCGAGCCAGCTCAAAGAGCTGGTGCAATGCTGGATGGCCTGGGGTGGGATCGATGAGGGTCTGGCGCCGCCTCCCGAGGCGCTGGAGGCCGGCTTCGGCACGACAGCCGAGCCGGTGCGGCCGGGCGTCGATCCCCGGGCGATCGCCGCCTGGGAGCATCGCCACGGCTACCGCCTGCCGGCGGGACTGCGAGCCTGGCTGATGCTCTCCAACGGGCTGTATCTTCAGGGACCGATCATCCACCCGATCTCGGCCATCGGTCCCATGGTCATCTTCTCGCGAATCCACGATCTGGTAGTGCAGCCTGAGAGCTGGTTCGAGCTGGGAAACCCCAACGTCGAGACGATATGCATCGACCTTGCCTATCGCTGGCCCGGCGGCAGCTACCCGGTCTTCACCTCGGGCGATGCGGCCTCGCGCAGGGTGCCCCGGATCATCGCGCGCAGCTTCGAGGAATGGCTACTCGATCTGTTGCGCCATGGCGGCCGTGAGTACTGGTTCGACTGCGACTTCGTCGATCTCGGTGATCCGTGGCAGGCGCATCGCCGCTATACGCCGCAGCCGGACTTGCCCGACCGGCTCCGCCCGTTTGCCCAGCAGATCCTGCCGCTCATGCAGGCCCGGGTCGAGGAGCGCGAGATCGCCCATGTTCTGGGACTGACCCATGGCGACGTCGAACTGCTGTTCCGCCACCTTCAGCACATCGCCCCCGATCTGACACCGTCCTGACGAGCCTCATTTTGATCGGTTCACGCATCGTACTCTATGTATACCGGGTGACATCGCAGAGGATCGGTGGGCAATGCCCACCCTACGGGGCAGATCGGTGGGCAGTGTCCAAGCTGCCGGGCAGCCGGTTGCCAGGAAGATTCCGCTGATGAACGCTGACGGGTTTCTGAGCTATCGCGACAACCCCGAGCTGCTCGAGAGCTGGCTCATCGGGCTGGGAGTGCGCGATCCGCAGCGCGCCGGCCGCGATCTCCAGGACCTGATCGATCGCGCCGGTCCCGGCCGCATGGAGTTGATCACCCGGATTGCCATCCAGCTCGACACGGTGCTGCCGCGCTGCCCCGAGCCGGGGATGGCGCTGGCCAATCTCGAGCGGTTCGTCGCCGGGCAGTCCGATCCTGAGCCGGCCCTGCGCAAGCTGGCCGACAACCTCAAGACCACCGAGATCCTGCTCCAGGTCTTCAGCACCAGCCAGTACTTGAGCGAGGTCCTGATCCGCGACCCGGCGCTGCTCGGCTGGCTTCAGGCCGGGGCCGAGCGGCCCGACCGGGAGGCCCTGATCGAGGACCTCTGGAGCTCGCTGAGCGGGGCGTCCACCGAGGCGCAGCAGGCACTGGCCATTCGCCGCTTCCGGCTGCGGGAGACTCTGCGCATCGGCTATAACGACATCGTCCGCGGCCTCCCCGTGGAGGTGATCACGCTCGACCTGTCGAACCTTGCCGACGCCTGCACCGAAGCCGCGACGCGCCTGGCGCGGGGGTGGGCCGAGGACCGGTTCGGGCCCGCGCTTCGGGCCGATGGCAGCCCCGCCCGGTTCGTCGTCCTGGGCCTGGGCAAGTTCGGCGGCACCGAGCTGAATTACAGCTCCGACATCGATCTTATCTTCCTCTATGACGAGGATGGCCGCACCTCGGGGCCGCGAGTCGTCTCGAACGCCGAGTTCTTCGCACGGATGGGAGCCGAGATCGTCAGGCTGCTCGCCGAACACACCGCGCGGGGCGTTGCCTACCGGGTTGACATGCGGCTTCGCCCCGACGGCGAACAGGGCGCGCTGGCGCGTTCGCTGGAAGCGACCCTGGGCTACTACGAGACCAGGGGTCGAACGTGGGAGCGCCAGGCCTTGATCAAGTGCCGGCCGGTCGCCGGCGATCTCGGCCTGGGACGCACGTTTATCGAGGCCGTCACCCCGTTCATCTACCGCCGCTACCTGGGTGCCAGCGAGATCTCGGAGATCAAGGCGCTGAAGCGGCGGATCGAACAGCGCACGGTCTCGGCGGGGCGAGCCGATTTTGAGGTCAAGACGGGCCACGGTGGAATTCGCGACGTCGAGTTCGTGGTCCAGTTCCTGCAGTTGCTGCACGGCGGCGAGTATCCCGAGGTGCGCAGCGCCAATACCTTGCTGGCCATTCACCAGCTCGAAGCGGTCGGTTGCCTCGTCGCCGATGAACGAAGCATCATGGATGACACCTATCGCTTTCTGCGCAGGGTCGAGCACCGGCTCCAGATTCTTTTCGACCGCCAGACTCACGAGATGCCGCGGAGCCTGGAAGAGCTGCGGACGCTGGCGATCCGGATGGGCTACGCGCCGCCTGGACCGGGCGCGGACCGGGCCATCCCCGCGCACCGCTTCCTGGCAGACTATCGCAGCAAGACCGAGGTGAATCGCCGCATCCTCAACCACATTCTGCACGACGCGTTTCTGGACGACGACGGCTCGGCCGCCGACCCCGTGGTGGACCTGGTGCTCGATCCGCACCCGAGCGAGGAACAGATCGCCGAGGTGCTTGGCCGCTATCCGTTCCGTGACCGGCAAACGGCGCACCACAACCTGATGGCCCTGGCCCGCGAGGACTTTCTCTTCCTGTCGCAAGCCCGCTGCCGCCACTTCCTGGCGGCCATCGCCCCGCGGCTGCTCCAGGCGGTGGCGCGCACGGCAGACCCCGACATGACGCTCACGAACCTCGAGAAGGTCTCTGCGTCTCTGGGCGCAAAAGCGATCCTCTGGGAGCTGTTCAACTTCAACCCTCCCAGCCTGCGGCTGTACGTGGAGCTGTGTGCGACCAGCCAGTTCCTCTCGCAGATCCTGACCACAAATCCCGGCATGATCGACGACCTCATGGACTCGCTGGTCGTGGACCGTCCCGTGCCCGCCGCGGCCATCAAGGCCGAGCTCGCAGAGCTGACCAAGGGAGCCGAAGACCTCGCGCCGATTCTCTGGAGCTTCCGCAACAAGGAATGGGTGCGAATCGGCACCCGAGACATCCTGGGACGGGAACCGATTCGCCAGGTGACCCGGGAGCTTGCCGACGTCGCCGAGGCAGTCGTCACCCAGGTGGCGCGCGACCAGTGGAAGCGCAGGGCCGACCGGTTCGGCACGCCGATCCGTCCTGGCGATGGCCGCCGCGACCGCTGGGCCGTGCTCGCCCTGGGCAAGCTCGGCGGCCGCGAGCTCAATTACCACAGCGATCTCGATCTGGTGTTCCTGCACGAGGCGAACGGCACGACCTCGGGAGCCGGCCGGTCCATCTCGAACGAGCAGTTCGTCACCCAGGTTGCCCAGCGCGTGCTCAAGGCACTGGCGGGTGACGCCTCGACCGGTCCGCTTTACCGTGTGGACACTCGCCTGCGGCCCCACGGGGCGTCCGGCCCGCTGGTCGTCACGCTTGCCAGCTTCCGGCAGTACTTCGAGGAATCCGCGCATACCTGGGAACGGCTGGCGCTGACCCGCGCTCGAGTCATCTTCGCCACGGGAGGGTTCGGCCGGCACGTCTCCGACGCGATCCGGGAAATCTTGTGTAGGCCGGTCCACCAGGCAAGTCTCGTCCAGGAGGTGCTGGCAATGCGACGCAGGCTCGAGGAATCACGCCGCCGCAACGACCTGAAACGCGGAATCGGCGGCCTGGCGGATCTGGAGTTCATCGTCCAGTATCTGATGCTCATCCACGCCGCCAATCGGCCCGACCTGCTGCGGGCCAACTTGTGGGAGGCGCTCGACGCCCTGCAGCGAGCCGCTATTCTGCCGGCCGCAACTCATGCCGAGCTGCGTGAAGCCTACGACTTCCTGCGGACCGTGGAGGGTCGGCTCCGCCTGATCCATGATCGTGCCATTGCAGACCTTCCGGACAATCCCGCTGAACTGCTCGGGCTTTCGCGCCGGCTCAATTATCACGCGACCGCCCCCGAGGAAGCCGTCGGCGCCTTCCTCGCGGACGCCGACCGCCACAGCTCCTGCACGCGGACGATCTTCGAGCGCTACGTCGGCTCGACTCGCGGCGGCGAGTGAGCTTCACGCTCGTCAGGGACGGCGCTCCGAGGAGTGCCATTGACCATCCGGCCCAAGGATCTGGTGGGGACGAAAACTCGCCTTGTAGGCCAGTGATAGGCAGTCGGCAACCCAGTAGCCAAGGTACACGTGAGGCAGCCCGCGGCGGCGAGCCTCGTCGATCAAGCAGAGGACGTTCCAGGTGCCCAGCCCGTGGCGGTGGTGGTCGGGGTCGTGCACGAAGTAGATCGCCGATAGCCCGACGGGCAACGAATCGACCAGGCCCAGTCCGACGAGGCAGCCGTCGATGCGAAAGGCCCATTCCTCGGTCGGGAACGGGTTGGAGACGAATGAGTCGTGATAGGAGATCGGGTCTTCCTCACGGTCGTTCCAGCCGCGTTTTTCGGCCCGCTCGGCATGGAAACGGCGGTAGAGATCGAGCCGTGACCAGGAGACGCGGGGCTCACCGATCTCGAGCGCAAAGGCGCCCTCGTTCATTTTCCGCACGCGGCGCTGGCTGCGATTGGGCCGGAACTTCTCCACCTCGACTCGCAGGGATTGACAAGCCTGGCAGCGTGAACACCGCGGTCGGAACAGCGTGTGGCCGAACCGCCGCCATCCGGCCATCATCCGCTCGGCATACTCGAGGGCCGTCAACTCGGCCACTCGCTCATATTCCATCCTGGCCATCTGATCCGGCAGATAGCCGCAAACCTCGTCGGGTGCGAGAAACCGGATCGTCGTCCGCACGGCGTCGACCTCGCGAGGCTCGGTTGTCCGGTTCAAATGGAGCGGAACATCGCGCCATCATACCGCAGCCTCGAGGCGTTCGCCTTGCCTATTTCGAGCCGAACTTCCGCCAGAGCGCGAGGCGGGCCAAGACCTCGAATACTTGCTTTCCGGGCGCTCCCACAAGTTGATCACCTGGCCAGCGACCTTCACCGTAGCATTGGTCCCGCAGGTTCACCTGATGTCGTCGTCGCTTGAGAATCCCCAACGAGTCCTTTGTGGCTTTCTGGGCCCGCGGGTTCAGGCAAGTGTCTCGCTCTGGCTCGGGTCGAGACCCGGCTGATTAGGTCGAGGGACGGGCCGATCCGCCTGGGGCTTGTCAAACCGGATGTTCCTTCTGCTCATCGACGTGGGAAGAACGACCCGAGTCGTCCGAGGCGGGTGTATCCGGTCGGGTCGGGCCAGATCATCGAAGGGGAAGGAGGCCGTGGATCTCGACAATAAGGGACTGTAGAACCGGTCACCCTGTCGAATCAACTCACTGTAGCGGTCGCGAAACCGGCGCACGTCCTCGGCTCGCCGACTGGCCAGGTCCGCATCGTGCGTCTCGAATTGGGAATAGAAGAGAATCGCGTGGGCATCCTGGATGGTCTTGTATCCCAGAGTGGACGCGCGCAGACAGTAATCGACGTCGAACAGAGCGACAGCCAGTTGCTCGTCCATTCCGCCCAGTGGGTGGAAGAGGTCGGCCTTGGTCAGCAGGCACGATGATGAGACCGCGCTGACGTCGCGGCTCGCCAGCAGACTGCCATCCTGCCCTGGCTCCCTGCCCGAGAGCCAGCCTCGGTAGGATCGATCCTTGTACACACTGTCGACCAGGCCATTGAATCCGATGAAGAGACCCGCATGCTGCACCCGTTCGGACCGGTCGATCAACAGAGCCCCAACGACTCCAACGTCGGTACGTTGCCCATAGCCGAGCATGTGCTCGAGCCAGCCAGGGTCGATCGCCTCGGCATCCTGGCTGAGAATCAGATAGTGAGTGTAGGGCCCGCGCACCGAGTCCACCCCGCGGTTGATGATCGCAGGGATACTGTCCAGCCCACGACAGGACACCAACCGGTGTCTCTGCCCGGACCCAGCCAGTCTATCCGTCCAGCCGTCTTCTTCCGATCGATTGTCTAGCACAATGACATCCGCGAGCGCCCGGTCGACCGTGCGCTCCAGGCTTCTGATGCAGGCACGAAGGCGCTCCGAGCCATGCGTAGTGGGGATCAGGATGGCCACTCGAGCGCGGGTCTCGTGCTGGAAGCGCAGGTCGCGGAAGTTGAAATAAGACTCGTCGTCGAACAGAACGACCTGCCCGGTTCGGGCAAAATGCCGCTCGAGCGCCCCTCGCGTCATGGTCCGGCAATGATCGATTTTCTGATGGCCGAGGCTGGCGGCATGTAGCCGCCAGCGATAGAGCACCTCGGGGATGTGGCAGATCGTCCGGCAGACCTCGATGAGCCGAAGGTTAAAATCCACATCATGCGAAATGTTCATTGTTTCGTCAAGTCCACCGACCTGTCGGACCACTTCGGTGCGCGCGGCGATTGGGTGAACGAAGTAAGGATGGCTCAGGTAATAGTCGTACGAGAACGCCGGGACGGCAGAGACAAAAGCGATCTCGTCGATGTCTTCACCCGTGAACGCCTGGTCGCTGTATATCATATCGGGCCTGTTTTCGAGGATGGCCTCGGCGCACCGTTGCAGGGCATGGGGCTCCAGGAAGTCATCGTGGTCCATGAAGAACACGTAGTCGCCCTTGGCGGCCTGGAGGCCAATGTTCGTGGCGGCGCTTACGCCTCGGTTTTTCGCGCAGTGGATCACGACAACCCGTGAATCGCGGGCGGCCATTTCGTCAAGGACCGGGCGGACGTGAGCGGCGGGTGACGCATCGTTGGCGCAGATCAATTCCCAGTGGGGATAGGTTTGCGCGATCACACTGGAGATTGCCTGCGTGAGCCAGAATTCCCGGACGTTATACACCGGCATGATGATGGAGATCCGGGGCGCCTCCGCCGTCCATTCTTGCGCTCGGAGTCTGGCAAGTTGATTCTCTGTGAGGCGGGTCCGCCTGAACCACTCCTGCGCAGAGAGACCCCTGAAGGCCGGAAGCTGGGAAGCGAGTTCATCGCGAAAACCCCGGTATCCCTGGTCGCGGTACGCGATCGCGAGGCTCGTGACTGCTGCCGGGTGCCGCAGGACATGATCCATCAAAATTGCGACCCTGGCCCATCTTGCCCTGAACCTTCGCAGCCCACGGACGGCAGACCCGCTCGCGGGCCCCAAGATCGGGATCGGCTTGATCGTTTTTCTGATCAGCGCGTATATCGCGCCGGGTCTTCTGAAGACCCGATAGATACTGCCTGCCCTAGAGAGGCCCGATCGCAGGGTTGCATAAAGGGGGCCGAGTCCCCGCTTGAGAGTTGCGACGACCCGGTCGGCCAGGCGATAACGCAGTGGCAGGCGAGGGGAAAGTCCCAGGTCGGAGCGGCGCAATGAACGCTGAGTCCCGAATTCGGAAGCCTCAAGATTCTCATCAAGCAATGGTGGTGAGTGATTCCAGGGCAAGACGACAAGCGGCCACGCGCGGCGGTACGATAGGTGCAGGTGTCGGAGCCGCCAGGACGCGATTGTAGGACCATGTCGCTCAAATAAGGTGCTGGATTCGAGGTCCTCGTTCGTGAAACCTCGCGATTTGCCTTCGTGATGGATGCCATAGAGGCTGCCCAGGTAATAATTTCGGTATCCTGCTTCCAAGGCTTTCAGACAGGCGTGGACCTCGCTGTAACCGTTCGGGAAGAAGAACTCCTCCAGACCCCCCAATCTCTCGAAGGTTTCGCGGCGGGTCATCGCGCAGGCGAAGGTCACTCCGAGGCTGATACGATCGGCGTCCACGAACTCTCCGGCGGATCGGGCGTGGACGATCTCGTTGATGCCCGAGCCGCAAAGGTACGCGCCGAGCCGGATCCCGCCGTGTTGGATCTCCTTGCCTCCAGGGTAGTACAACTTGATGCCAACAAACCCGGCTGACTTATCGGCAACAAGCAGCATCGCCATCGTCTGCAGACAAGAATTCGTCGCAAGCTCGACGCCATTGTTGAGCATCAGGACCAGGTCACAGTCAGTTCCCAGACGCGAGACCGCCTTGTTGTTGAAGGTCGCAAAATTGAACGCGCCGTCGTGATCGAGAACTTCATATCTCGCCGTGCGGGGCATCTCGGTCCAGGAGCGCAGTCGCGGCAGGGTGTCCGGCTCAATCGAGCAGTTGTTGACCAGAGCCACAACCACGTCCAGTCGATGCTCCTGCTTCTCGATCGACTCCAGGCACTGGATGGTCGTTTCGACCTGGTCCTTGAACGGTACAACAATAAGGAGCTTTGGTGCTTGCCGGCCGGGAAGGTCGGTAAGCCAGATGCGCGACGGGGCCAGGGGGTCCGAGTCCTCCGTCAATTGCGCCGTCCAGGTCATGCCGGGATAAGCCTTCGGTACGCCTTCGGCAAGCATGAGCCGCCGTTTCTCGGACAGTTCGCGGGACGCGAGGCGCGTTAGCCCTGCGGTTCTGGCGCGTCGATAGTAGAGAAAGAACTGAGCATGTCTAGACTCCACAGCGCCGGACAAGGCCAGGCGGAGCAACAGATCGTGCTCCTCTAGACCGTCGTACTGGTGGCGAAACACCTCCCCATCCTGCGCGGCGGTATCCAGCAGACTTCGCCGTACAGTGTAGAGCCTGCCGATATAATTGATACGCAAGAGCGTGAACAGATCGAGCAGCGGCTTCAGGAGGAAGTTGGTCAGCTCGGATGAACGGGAATCGATCTCCGCTTCATTCGAGAAGAGAAAGTTCACCTTGGGGTCGTCGTTGACGTGGCGGGCAAACACTCCCAACGCCCTCGGGTGGAGCACGCCATCGCCGTCGATAACGATCAGGAATTCGCCAGTAGCCTGCTCGACCGCCTGGTTCTTGGCTCGACTTGGTCCCAAAGAAGCCTCGACGCACTTCAGGAGGATCCGCTCATCGCGGCTAGCCCATGACCGAGCTATGTCTAGATGCTCGAGCGACGTACTCCCGTCGTCGACCAGGATCAATTGCCAGTCTTGATACGATTGGCAGCGCGCAGACAGGATCAATTCACCCAGGTGTCGTGGCGTCGTATCGCGGAGCACAGTCAACAAGGAGAACGTGGGCTGGCGGGGAAGTTCCTTGAACCTGCTGGTCTCACAGCGCAGTGCTTTAATCAGCATGTCCGGGCTTTGATCGTGGACATCGAGGATCCAAGGAACCGACCTGAGGAACCTGGCCTCTTCCGCATCGTCATCGAGCACCGCCATGTAGCCGCCGATCTTGGCACTCGCATTTGTCACGGCACACTCCTTTGTGCTATCACAAGACGGGATGACACGACCTGGCCGCAAGTGCGCAGGGAGCAACCCTCTGAGCAACCCAAGGACAGTTTTGATGGTTCGTTTCCGCTTCTGTTCACAGAGGCAAGCGAGATGCTGCGTCTCCCAAGCGGGCCGAGTGACCTGTGTACCTCCAGCTTGCTCGATGACCAAGTTCGACTACCGAGCCCCTGACACCAATTTCCTTGCACGTGCCAGGCTTTTTCTCGGCTTCAAGAAACTAAGAACAGACTTGAACCTTGTTGCGCCTTGGGCTTCACACTCCGAGCACCGTTCGGCGTGGGCCCATTCGAGCATCTGCTGTCGGTCCATCGCCGGGCCTTTGCCCTCCCGCCCCAGCGTGACGAAGAACTCGCAGCCTTCGGTGGGGAAAAAGGCGAGCTCGCGGAATGGCACGAGGCCGAGGTCAAAGAGGTCGCTCAGAATCAGCCGGAACGAGTGCGGAGTGAAGCACCAGGCGTGGAGGTCGAGGTACGCATGTTGCTGCATGAATGCCTCAAGCGCGCTCCGGGCTGGTCGGGTGAGTGGGAGAACGCGAAGGGCCCCGAGGTCTTGGCGTCCCAGGCAATCTGTCCTCCGCGGGTGACGAAATTGAGGAAGTACTCGGCGACTGTTCCGGCGGTGTGAATCCTCTGCCGGTTGAGGTGAGCGTCAATGATCTTCGATAACCCGGTCAGCGGCCGGAAATGGTCGAAGCAATACCGGGCGTCGGGGATCACCAGCGAAAGAACGCCGGTGTCCTTGAGGACGCTATCGCAGTCGTTAAGGAAGCCGATCAGGTCCGGCGTGTGCTCGATAAGGTGCGAGGCGATGATCCAGTCGTAGCATTTCGTCTTGCCGATCAACTCGGCGTAGGGCTCTCCGTTCCAGATGTAGTCGACCGGCTCGATCTGGTCCACGTCGACCCCAGGTGCGTTCTGGTATTTCCGCATCAGCGCATCGCGGTCCAGGTGGTCGAGTATGTCCACGTGGAAACCCGCCCGCTTTGGGGCGATCGGGCCATAGGACGGGCCGATTTCCAGCCCTCGGCCTCTTGAATCGATCCGATGTAGAACTTTCTCGCTACGTTGCATATGTCCCTGCCTCCCTGCCTTGCTGGTTTCACGCCGAGCATTCCGCTCGACCGGACTTCCTTTCCGAACGGAGTTGAGCGAATTGACGCGCTCTCGTCAAGGAGAAATGTTGGTAACGGACACTCAAGACGACAGTGCCAAGCGCGACAGAACGCCCACTCCTTGCGGACACCACACTGAATCCATCCATCACCTGTTCGTAATGCTTTACTCGCATCGATCCATGCCGCGCGCCAGGTCGTCCGCTTGGGTAAGTCCTGATTCGCGATTGCTGGTGTTGTTGAAGGACGACCCAGTGGTGGGTGTGTCGAGCGCTGTGCGGTAGACCGCATCGCACCCGGTGTGCCTCGCAGCGCTCGACGCAAACCCCAGTTTGTTGAGATTCGGAACGCCAAGTTGATCTTGTGTCGTTTCGATCCATCGGCTAAATCGGCCCGTGAGCAGGCTCGGAAGCGTCATCCGCCACGATCATGGCCAGGCCTCGCGGAGATCGCGATCGAGCGAGAATGGATGCCCCGGGTCACCAGGGCGAGAAGCTCGCTGATCGAGGATGGTCCGACGAGGAGAAAGACTTGCCATGTCAAAGTCCGAGTTTCGCTCCTGGGCCATTCGAATGCTGAAGACCAGAACCGGGCTGCTGGGCCGGGTGCTGATTGATCGGGCACGGAGAGTGCGAGACTATGCTTGCACTCGCTATGCACTCGACCAGGTCGATCCCACGCCTGCCGGGTCTCCTCCAAAGGCGTACGCGCTGCTCGTGCGCAGGGCCGACAGGGCTGGAGCGCCCCGCGTGCCGTCGGATCGGTGCTTCCGGATTCTCTTCGTCGTCCGCCCCGGGCCTTCTGTGGCAGCCTGTACTCGCTACCGGGGCTACAACATCATGGAGGCGCTGCGGCTCGAAGGAATCGAGGCCGACCACCTGGACGATCGACGAATCCCCGAACAGCTCGAAGAGCTTCTCCTCTACGACCTTGTCGTTCTGGTGCGGAGACGCATGTCACCGGAGGTCAACCAGTTGCTGGAATTCGCGGACGAGTTCTCGATACCCGTTATCTGCGACCTGGATGACTACATCTTCGATGACGAGGTCATCCCCTGCAGCGACTACCTCCGCGAGATGCCACCGGAGCAGGCTCGGGGAATGATCCAGGACTTTCGCGAACTGGTCCTGCGGGCGGACTATTACACCGGCGCCACCGAGTTCCTGAAAGAACGGGCCACCTCGCTCGGCAAGGTAAGCTACCGCATCCCGAACGGGCTGAACCAGGTGCAACTCGAATTATCCCGCGCGGCGCTCCAGGAGGCCTGGCATTCACGCGATCGCGAGCAACTGCGGATCGGCTATTTCAGCGGCACACTGACCCATCAAGCGGACTTCCGGATGATCGCGCCTGTGCTCGTTCGCCTGCTCGGGGAATTCCCCGGCTTGACTCTGACTGTCGCGGGAGACTTCGACCTGACGCAACTCCCCGAGCTCTCGCAGTTCGCCCACCGCGTGGAGAAACGCCCTTTGGTCGACTGGCGGCGACTTCCCTCGGAGATCGCGCGCGTGGACATCAACCTCATTCCCCTCGTGATAAGTCCGTTCACGGAAGGCAAGAGCGATCTGAAATACTACGAGTCGGCGATCGTCGAGGTCCCCAGTGTCGCATCGCCGACCGTGGTCTACCAGTCCTGCATCGAGTCTGGCTCGAACGGCTTCCTTGCCCGAACCAGCGATGAATGGTACGCCGCTCTTCGAACCTTGATCGTCGATCCTGAGCTGCGCAGCCAGATGGGAAAACGCGCATATCAGCACGCGATTGTGCACTACGCTCCCCGAGTCATAGGAAGCCACGCGCTGGACGTCTATCGCAGCGTCTTGCAGGATCACAGGAGGCGCCTGGGTTTCGAGGGCAACGAACCAACGGTCACAATCCTGCTGGCGGACCTGGAACGAGCCATCCGGGACCGTGTGCCTGCACTGACACTTTGCAACGCACTTTCGGAGGCTGGCGTGCCAGTTACACTCCAGATTCCAAGCGCTGATGGCGGTTTCACCGCCAGGGAAGCCCGATCGGTAATCACCGCCCACCAGGGATCCGAGCCGCGATACGCCGTGGAGGTGGGAAGCGAGGTCGCGTGCTGTGATCTCTTGCTGGCAACCGATTTCACCACGGCTTACAAGGCGCGCAGCTACCGGGACAGGAGCAGATGGGCTGCCTATCTCGTCACGGAATACGAGCCCGCGCAGCTCGCTTCTCCCGAACAGCAAGAAGTCGCGACGCGCAGCTACCAGCTAGGCCTTGATCTCCTCGCGCTCAACCCCGTGATCGCGCGCTGTTTGGATCAAGCCGGCGATCTGGCAGTCAAGGTCCTTCCCACATGGGTTGAGGCTGGGAGGCCCCACGTCGATCGATGCCACGAGCCCAAGGCTGTGCTCGTGGTCGGGACGAGGTGCGTACCCCACCGCGCATGGAACGAGGTCGCGCTTGCCCTCGAGTGGATCGGTTGGGACCACCCCGACCTGCGGTTCCTGACATGCAGCGATCCTGACGCACACACAGAGCCGGACAACGAGCGCTGGCTCCGGGTCGCCTCGATCTCCGCCCCAGAATCCCTGGCGATCTTGAAAGATCGCCCGATCTGTGTCGTTCTCTACCCTTCCGGGAGACCGCCATGGCTGCACGACCTGCTGTCTATGGGGTGCGCGGTCATCGCTGTCGTGGCGTGCCTGGATCAGACGAGGACAGACGCGGAATTCAAGGAGGGAGTGATTGAGGTTCCCGCCGACGGCCGAATGATCGCCCAGGCGATCGACTCCCTCCTGATCGACCCCGTCCGACTCGGTGCGCTGACTGACCACGGCACCGCGTACGTCGGAAGCTTGCCTCGCCCGATCGAGTCGGCCCGCGCTCTGCTCCGCGAGTTTCGCGCCGCCTGCACGCCGGATGTGAAATTGCACCATGGCGACGACGTCGAACTCATTGACGGTACGCTCTTCGACGTTGCCTGATCCGCAAAGGGGAGTGCGTCAGTCGGGTACGTCTCTCGTTCAGGATAGCCGCGTTCAGGAACCGAAAGAACGACCGAGGGGCGGGGCACAACGAAGTCGTATCACTCGATGCTCACGGACTCTGGCCAGTCAGTTCCGTCACGAACCGCAGCGCCTTCCTGGCCTCGGCCGTGATCTGCTTCGTGTCACCTTCGGCCACGAAAAGAATCCGTCCCACGCGCCGATATCGAGTACCGAGAGGCCCTGTAGGCTCCGCGGGAGGTTGACCTGAACGAGTTTCGTGAGCGAGTCGTCGCGGCCGGGGGTCGTGATCCCATTCCCCAGGTCGATCTTGTGCCACCAGTTGATCTTGTTGATCTCATCCATCAAGGGAGCCGTCGCTGCCGCCATCGGAACCCTCCCTGAGATGAGGTGCGCGACCGGACTAGACCGAGCAAGAGGAATACTGGAGAACGGTCCACACGTCAACTCGAAATATCACGCGAGCACGCGAGCTCGAGGCCCATGTTCGTCGTCGTGGCGAAGGACTGAAATAATGCTCGCCCGCGGCAGCCGAAAGAGCATCAGGAATTACCGCGCGATTTCGATACCTCGATGCTTGAATCGACTTTCGCGATCGACATGAGCGGGCACGTCACTCCTGGCTTGACCGATTCCGGTTAATGCAATATTTAATCGCTTGAGTTTCCGTAAAAGTGCTGCCGCCGAGAGCTCAGGCATCGCTCTACGGGAATTGTAGAAAGGGATCGCGGGGCAACTGCACTTTCTCTATCCTTTCCAGTTTGTGCATTAATCCCAATCTGGGGCCGTGAGTGGATCCAGGAGGGTCCACCCACTTTTCTGGTCGGGTGAACGCTGAGGGCCGCCGGCCTGGCGGTAATACGAGGATGGATTCCGACACCACGACGCTTGCTTTTCTGCTCTGCATGCACAGGAGCGGATCGAGTCTCACGGCCAGCGTCTTTCAGGAGCTGGGGATGTCGTTGGGGCCGTACCCGCTTGTGGGGGCGCACTCCAGCAACATCCACGGGCACTTCGAGTCGCTGCCGTTGCTCATGCTAAACAAAAAGGTGCAGGAGATCGCATTCGGATTTCCCGAAGACTTCCCGAAGTCAGAGGAAGTCCTGACCAGGTTTCTTGATGGGAAAGGAATCTGGCCGGAGGGGGTCAAGATCCCGGATGAACTTTTCGACGAGAGCCGGCGGCTCGTTGCCGGGCTGATCGGATCGGGCGGGATCTCGGGGTTCAAAGACCCACGGACCGTGCTCACCTGGCCGTTCTGGCGTCAGGTCCTGCAGGAGTTCCATTCGCTTCGGGTCGTCGTCGTCCCCTTGCTCCGCTCGCCGCACGAGATCGCTATGAGTCTGTGCACTCGCAGCGATGGTGCGCTGGGTTATTGGGCCTCTCTGGATCTGATCGCGGTTCATTTCGGCCGGATGAAGGCCATCCTGGAGAACGAGAATCAGGCCACGAGAGCCATCGGGTTCGGCAGCGAGAGCTTCCTCGACGACCTTGCGGAAGCTGCGCGGTTCTGTGGGCTGAGCTGGAACAAAGAAGACGCCCTGCGAGTGTTCGATCGAACGTGTGTTCATCATGAGCCCGCGACCGTCGTTCATGAAGCACAGATGCTTTACGAGGAACTGGGCGGCCAGCGGCCGCCCCTGGGTCAAGCGGAACGGAACCGATGGCTGCTGGCGCGGGACGCTCGAAAGTGCGAGGCCCTGACACAGCGTCTCGTATCGCAAAGGCAAAGCGAGGCCCAGCAGCAGCTTTCCCAGGCCCGAGATGAGCTCGCGCGGGCCCAGGCCTCGTTGTCCGTTTCGCGGGATCAACTGGCGAGGGCTCGCGAGGAGATGAGCCGAGCCCAGGAGAGCGAACGCCGGATGTGGGAGGAGTGCCAGCGCCTCCGCGAGCAGCGCGACCGGTTCGAGTCGCATCCGGTTCTCGGCCAGGTCTTGAGAGCGCGGCGGCGCGTGAAAGGTCTCCTGGCCAGGTCGGCCGTTGGTTCCGAAGCAGAATGAAGTCGGATCGACTCACGCGGGCTCCGGCCGTCTCCAAGCAGCCTGACGAACGCGCTCCCCTCCCTTGGCCGACATCGTTCTTTGCTGCGCGCTTGATGAGTTGGAGGAGAGCGAAGTTCGGCCGCGTGGAAGAGGCGAGGACTTCCTGATCAGCTACGTGGATGACTTCGTGACCGAAGCTGGACGCGAGGAGGATGCGCTCCGAATCATGGGAGTGCGACCCAGTTGCTTGCGGAAGAATGGCTTAAAAATCCACCCAGAGAAGGTGCGGCTAATCGGGTTTCACAGAGAGGAGGACGACTCGGGATCCCTGGTCGGTCCAAGGGCGGGGTCCGAAGGAGCGCCCCGGCCTTTCTTCCCAGCAGCGTCAAACTGGACTCCGGCGCCCCCCTTGGAAAAGGTCAGATGGGCGCGGGAGATGGAATGGCCGGGATCGCGGCGGGGCGTGTCGCCGCCAATCTCGCAAACGGGCAGGACCACAGTCCGCGCGGGGCTTGCTGAGCTGGTGGCCAGATTCACGGAGTTCGCCAGGACGTAGAGGGGGCGGCCCTTGGCCTCATCGTAGATCCGCGCCACGTACTCGCCAACCAGGCCGATCGCAGTGAGGATCGCTCCGGAAAACACGACCAGGAGCGAAACGAGCGAACTCCAGCCGCGGACGGTCGCCTGGAGGGCCAGAGTTTCGTAGACGGCGTAAAACGCGTAGACGATCCCCACCGCGGTCAGAAATAGCCCGAATCCGAGGCTGAGCCGCAAAGGGAGCGCCGAGAATGAAGAGATCGCCGTCCAGGCGAAGCGAATCATCTTCCAGGTAGGATACTTCGTGATTCCCGCAACCCGAGGGCGACGGCGGAACGGCAGGATGGCCTCCTTCAACCCAAGCCAGGCGACCAGACCGCGAAGAAACCTGTGTTGTTCGCGAAAACCACAAAGCGCCACGACTGCCGCGTGGCTAAACAGGCGGAAATCCCCTACCTGCGGGGGCAAGCGGGGGTCGACCGCCTTGCGCATCAAGCCGTAAAACAGCGCTGCCGTTCCGCGCTTGAAAAGTCCCTCTCCTTCCCGCTCGACCCGTTGCGCGGATACCACGTCGTAACCTTGATGATAAAGGGCGACCATCTCGGGGATCAGCTCAGGGGGGTCCTGCAAATCGGCGTCCATGATAACCACCGCGTCGCCCACTGCATGATCCAACCCAGCCGTGATAGCAGCCTGGTGGCCAAAATTGCGGCTAAAGTGGAGCACCTTGATTCGAGGGTCGGCGGCTGCGGCCTGGTCGAGCATCGAGGCGGTCGGGTCCCGACTGCCGTCATCGACAAAAAGGATCTCGTGCTGACAGTCCATTGTGTCGAGGACCCGGCCCAGGACGTCGAGCAGGGGAGGAAGGGCCTCCGCCTCGTTGTAGACGGGAATCACCAGGGAAAGCAGCATGAGTCGGTCTCCTCGTACAGGTTAACGAATCTGACCTTGCATGGGTGTGTCGGGCCCAGGTCGCCCGGCAAGGCTGCCGCAGTCTCGGGGGACCTGGAACCTGCGATATAAGTAACCCCAATGTGCCAGCGGCGGACTCACGCCTTGACGTTAGGGACGGTAGATGTAAGGACGATCCGGATATGAGGCACGGAACCGCTCGCTGAGCTGAGCCACCTCGGCCGGTTCGATCGGCCGAGTCCTTCTGAAGAGGAGAACTCGCGCCCCATTCTCTAGAACAAAGCTCTCGGGCAGCTTTTCGAACGCCCGGCCGATATCTGTTTGATTGAGGAAGCTTTCGGCAGGGACTCCGATGACCTGCTGGTCGGCCGGTCTCAAGTGGTATTGGACAGGCGTTGCGACAAGAACGAACTGGGCGTTGAGTAGTTCCCTGGGAAAACCATCCCTCTTGTCGACATGGGAGCACTGGGTGATCACGCGATCGGTCGAGTTGAACGGGACCGGCAAGCTTATGGCGGCGTTCAGGAGCGTGTCGGAGGAGAACGTGTGCGAGGCAGCCAGAACGTAAACGCGACCATCGGACTGTTCAAAGTACCGATCGAGCACGGAGAACATCCGGATGAGTTCGGGAACGTCGTTGCGTACCAAGGGATAACAGGGATTCACGGGCATCAAGCGGCCGAGGGTTTTTGCATGAAGCCGCGCCGGTCGAGAGAAGACGGGTACCGACGTTCCTAACCCGAAGGCCAGTACCGACCCGAGCCAGGCAATACGAAGCCATCCCCGCGAAGGGAGGCAGGCCACCTTCAACGTGAACACGCTGACCACAAGCAGAAACCCCGGCAGCAGGAGGTACTGATGGTGGAAGCAGAAACCCTGGACCGAGGTAAAATGGCAGAAGATGAGGCCCGCCTGCAGGAACATGAACAGGCTCATACGGCGGGTCTCACGAAAGCCGAGCAGCCCGACCATACCGGCAAGGGCATAGGAGAGAGAAGCCCACCCGAAGTATCCCGCCTCTGTTGACAAATGCTGATATATAGTGATGTGATACTTATAAGCTGAAAAAATATCTGTATAATTAGTTGCCATCACCCGCCGAAGCAATGGCAAGGCTAGGGCCACGAGCACGAGGCCCATCGTCCCGCCCATGACCAGGATCGGTGCCAGGATACGGACAGCCCGACGAAGGTTGAGCCTGTGTTCAAGGCAATCCCTACAGAACATCGCGGTGCGCTCGAGTGCCGCGACGGCAAGGAATGAGACGACCCAAAACGCATACCAGCGCCGGAAGAGGTAGAGGCCGCCAAGCAGGAGGCCGATCCCGAAAAAGACCGGGTGGAGTGCCGCCCGCCTGGTGGACGTGAAGTACAACCAGAGAACGGCGAAAGCGATCGCCACCCCACCGACATCGAGGTAACCTCTCAGAACCGGGACCCAGAAGGGGGGGACGAGCAGAAGCAAGGCTGCCGGGACGAGCTCGATCCAGGGGCCTTGCCGGGCCTCCCCCTCACCCCAGAACCATCGATTCAGGACCATGAGCATCACGAGGACACTCGCGACATAGATGTTGACGATCCCCAAGATATACGCCATTCGCGACTCCCCTGCCACGGCCATCCAAGTTCCGATCGCCACGGAGGGGAGCAGGTTGTAGTCGTCCGTCGCCACCGAATGCAGCAACGTCTTCACCGCGTCAATGAATGGGCCCTTCTCAACCAGGACCCAATACTTGGATAACTTCCAGTAGCCGCTGAAATCCCAGCAGTACACGACCCGTTCCAGGCTCACGAACAGCGCCGCGCACACATTGGCGATGAGCAGCGCCCCCAGCAACCCCACGAGTGACATGACGCCCAGGCGCCGCCGCTGCGCTGGCGGGATCTCGCTTTGCTGGCCCCGGACCTCGGGATCTGGCGTGGGATTTGCTCCGGAAGCCACAGAGTGGTCTTTCCGGGCCGAGTTCTCGAGAAAAAACGAGTCGTGAGGAAACTTCGATGAAATGCCGCTGGTGGTTTCGCGGTTCATGCGACCCTTCCTTGTGCCATTCTCGCGCTCGATCCTTGAGCTGCTCGCCACCCGGGGGTGGATGTTTCCGCCGTCAAGGTGGGCATTTAATTACTCCAAACCGAATCAAGTCGCAATAGCGAAACAGGAGACCCTTGCGCGCTTGCGCGCGCCATGTCAGTGCCATTCCGGTCTGACCCCAGGCTCTCGGATTCCTATCTGATCGTGACTGAGCGGCACATGGTCCTTGAGCGCCCCGACTTGGAGCCATTACTGCCAGAGAAGGTTACCGACCCGTTACTGGCGTTGTGCCGCGAGTGCTGATTATGCGCCCGGAACGGCTGGCGATCCACCGGGGGATGGACCCGCATCGGCCCTCATTCCTGTTTCCTGCCGAGGACCGCGTACTGGCCACCGAGCGGCACCCGCGCGAGCCAGCACTCGGCCCGGCCCAGACGACGGTACATTGGTTCGGGAAAGTACAGAAAGTACTGTGTCCCGAGGACCTCGAACCCCCCTCGGCGCATGACCCGGCGGGCCGATCCGTCGGTGAGCAAGAGCGCATCGGCATCAACGGGCGTCCGGCTGACGATCAACTTTGTGACGGGGTTGAGCGGATTGTGCTCGATGATAAAGAAGATCCCACCGGGCCGAAGGACGCGACGGACTTCGGCGGTCAGCGCCGGCCGGTCCTCTGGCGCGACGTGGTGATAAACACACACGGCCGTCGCCAGGCCGATGCTGCCGTCGTCGAAGGGGAGGCGGTCGGGCGATTCCTGGAGGCGGATCTCCAGGTCTGCACAACTTTGCAGCATACCTTCCGAGAGGTCGCAACCAAGAGCCCTGCCCACGTGTGGCCGTCCCAGGCGGAGTAGTTCCCCCTTGCCGCAGCCCAGGTCCACCCATGACTCACGGTGCAGATCGATCCTCAGACGGCGGGCCCAGTTCTGGAGCAGAGCCCACTTTCGCTCGTGGAAGAAGTGGGAGTTTGGGGCGAATTTCTCGCGGATCGGATCGTGCAGGAGCTCGGCGTAATCTACCGAGAACCGGTCGAACTCGGCGTCCATGCGCACTACTCCCTATCCAAGTGTGATATGTAGAGCTTCGAGGGAACACCCTCAGAAAGGACCGAAGAACCTTCTGAGATCATTGGAATAATTGTAAGTAGGAAAACGTCTTCGCTATTCCAATCTACGAAGGCCTTCGAGTGATCGCTTATATGCGCAAGAAAGCCAGAAAACGCAACTGCAGAATCGTCCAAGACGCCGGCTCGCGAAGGAGCGAAGCTCTCGACGGGCCACGGCTCCACGGTAGCTCCGCGCAGCAGGGAAATCAGACGGGGTCTGTACAACTGATTAGAACTGCTCGATTCCAGAACTCGGTGGTGTCCCAGAGTCATTGAAGTGGCCTGTTTTCCAGGGTTTTCTCGAGGCGCAGCCGATCTCCTCGTGTTGCCCAAACCTGCTGAAACGCTTGGGTTTAACTGCGCCGAATTTTCGGCGCCTCAGCGCTTTTCAATGAGCGTAAGACACGACCCAGAACCCACTGATCGCAACCATGAAGCATCTTCAACCCCGCCTGGTTCATGAAACCGGTCGACGTGAAGCTCCGAGGCAACCGGATGTTCATCGTCGACCTCGGCGCCTTCGATCCGGGAGTCGTCATCCAGCAAGGAGTCACCGGCAGAGTGTGGGTGGTGACGCGGAACCACGCCTGAGCGCACACTCCGAAAGCGATCCGGGGTCGTCAACGCGGGGGTCGTGCCGGATCGCCTCTAAGCTGCGGACCCGATCGGCTTGCAAAAGACCGACAGGCAGTCGAGCCTGGGATCGCCCCAGTCGATGACTTTCTGTTCAACCACTTCGAGCTCGCACTTGAGGCAATAATGCGCAAACAGTTCCTTGGACATGAAGTTTCGCCAGCCAGGCGCCTTCATGAATTCGCCGGCTGGGTCTCCGGTGTAGTTGGAGTGGTGGATGAAGCCACTCCCACCGGGTTTCAAGACTCTGTGAGATTCCTTGAGATACTCGCGCACGACGTCGCTATCGAAATGCACCATGGAATCAAAGGAATAGACCAAGGAGACGCTCTCATCTGCCACTCCGGTGAGTGAGACTCCGTCATTCTTGATGAAGGTGAAACGCGGATCACCCCGGAAACGCTCCCGGCAGTAATCGATGTTCTCTTGGTTGATGTCCACGAGGACGATCCGACCTGCGAACTCGATCAGCTTCACGCTATTTCGGACGTGGCCGGCGGCCAGGTCGAGCACACAAGAGAAGTCCAGGTTCGCGATCATCGGCCAGATGAAGCTGCTCCATTGCTCCATCATCCAGGGCTCGGCAAAGTCATAATACGGGGCATATTCGAAAAGCATCACCGGGCTGCCTCGCCTTTTGAAGGAGCCTTTTGCGTGCGCCGACCTCCGTTTCCGGCGGGTTCGATGGAGCATTTCTCAGCGCGCCGACCTTCGATCGGTGGGGACCCCGGATGGTGGCGGCCAAATGGTTGATCTTTGGAAAAAGTTTCATCTTCGTATTGCTCCGAAATGGTGGATGGAGAATCGAAGGAGATGGGCTCCGAGGATACGCTCGTGACGCACGACGTCCGTACCGAGCGATCAAGACCGCGGAACAGTATCGATATCCGGCTAGAGGTCAAGCTCGTCCCGTGCGTCAGACTACGACCCCCGGGCAAGACCAACTTTTCACCGCGCCAGTGATTGACTGCCGGAAGACTCCTGGTGATGAACGACCACCGACGTCATCATCGCCTCGCCCTCGAGTGCATGTCCAGGTGATGTCTTCGGTTGAGATGCTGCGCGTCGATCGAGAACGTTCGCCCGCTCGTCGGGCGGTAATGATAGTCTTCCTCGAGGATCCGGATGAGCCTCTCCGCGGATCGGGGCCAGGTGAAATTGGAGTAGATCTTCTCCTTCGCACGACGACCCAAGGACTCGCACTTCTCGGGGCTGGCCAGGAGGTGGAGCACCGCCTGCGCCGTCGCCTCGAGATCGGCGTAGGGGACGACAAGCCCGCAGTCTTCGAGCAGCTCGGGTGCACCTCCCGCACCCTTGAACGCCACGACGGGCAGTCCGCTCGCCATCGCCTCCATGTTCACCAAAGGGCAAGGATCTTCGCGCGAGGTGAGAGCAAATACGTCCGCGGCCTTGAAGTAAGGCCGAGGATCCTCACGGGGGCCGAGGAATCGAACGCGATCGTGCAGGCCCTCCTTGGCAAGATCGTGTTCCAGCCAGCACTTCAAGCACGTATCTAGGGTTTTCCCTAGCCAGAGAAACCACAGCTTGGAGGTCGACTCGTCGGCCAGGACGATCCGCGCCATTTGCACAAACATGTCAACCCCCTTGCGAAGCTCGATGGTCCCGCAGCCGAGGACGAGCTGAGCGTCTTCGGGCAGCCCGAGTTCCTCACGCACCCGCTGTCGCTCCTGCGAGCGGGGGCGATGGTCGTCTCGGACGCAGAGGCCGTTGTAAAAAGTTTGAACGCGATCATCCTCCAGTTGATAATAAGTAGTCAGAGCGTCCCTCACGGTATTGGCGGGTGTGATGATCCGCCGCGCCGAGCGGAGGATCAAATCCACGGTGTTCCTGCCGCCGCAGAACCAGTCGATCGACGTGGGCATCTCGTGCACCCAGGCTAGAACCGGCACATGATGAGCCGCGCAGGCGGCATAGTATCCGCCCACGCAGGCGGTGTTGCAGATCGCGACGCCGGAGTCGGCGTATTCGCGGAAAAGGGCAGCAATCAGGTCGGGCGCCTGCTCGCGAGCGATCCCCTGATGCGAGAGCAGGTCGACGCTCACGGTGGGCGCGACCCGCGCAAACTCGTCGACCAGTTCCCCCCCTCGATCCAGGACAATCCAACAGTCGAGGTCGCCGTTTTGCGCGAGTTGCTCGGCGAGGCGAAGCATGCAGAGAGGAGCCCCGGTGCGACTCGCCTCGTGCAAGACAAGCAGCACCTTGTAGGATCGTGCGCCGTCCGCTGGTTGAGTGACCGACTCTCCGTCACACCTCCAAGGGAGTTGTTGGAAGGACACGAAGGTACCAACCGATAGTCCACCACCCGTCCGCTCTCCGAGTGGACGTGTGACGTCCACGCGACGGCCCATCTTCTGTTTGATGCGAGCCCTGGCCTTCGCAACCGCCGTGCCGATCCCCTCGGTCATCGCGACCTTGACGAAGCGAGAGAACGCGCGCCAGCATCGTCCCGAAAGCCCGCCCTCACGAAACAGGATCGTCCGTATCTTGCGCGCCTTCTGCACCAACGCCCAACCCAGGCTCTGCTGGATCCGATCAAGCTCGTGGGAGAGACTTGAGATCCGCTCGGCCAAGATCGCGGTCTCGCTGTCCGGCCGGTCAGCCGGCACCGAGCCCAACGTGGCTGGCCCACCATTCGGGCCCGCTAGCGTCCGCCGCTCCCGGTGATCGATGAGCCCCTGACCCAGCCGTGCATAACACCGTCGGACCTCGTCCCTTTGCGACGCGGACTGCGACGACTTCAACAGGTCGTCGACCTTGCCCGGGAGCTGTTCCCCCACCCCCACGACCCCCAAGCCACCGTCGTGCAGGAACTCGAAGCTCGGATACCGCCCCGCCAACTCACGGAATAATCGGGCCAGCCCCTGATCGCCCTCGGAATCATCGGTCCCGTCGAACAGGACGACGCCCCGACTCGACATCTTGGGCGACCAAGCGTCGAAGACCCTCCAGGCAGCCTCATAAGAGTGGGGCCCGGAGATGTGCAGCAAGTCGATCGAACCGTCCTCGAACCGATCCGCTGCCCGATCGCAACTTGTCCGGATCAGCGACGAGAACATGGTGAAGTGGAGGGCGTTAACCTCCGAGATGTGGCGAAAGGCCGCGTCACCGTCGAGACCGTCGGGATCGCCGCTGCCCCAGGTGTCCACGGCGAAGCAGCGCGTGCCGGTGTCGAGGCGCTGGACCGCCTGGCAGAAGGCGAAGTAGGCATCGCCTCGGCCCGCCCCCAGCTCGACGATCCCGCGTGGTCCAGCGGCGTCGACAAGCCAGAACGCGAAGGGGACGTGCCCCAGCCAGCGAGCAGATGGAGTGAGATCGCACGGGGTCCAGAACGAGGCGCTTGAGAGGAAGCACGGATCGTCCATGATCAACGTTTCTCCGCTTTCATGACTCCCGGATTTCTCTGGATCCGGCCCGCTTCGTCCATTCGAACATGCGACCTGGAGGTCACACTCTCGCAAAGAATCCTTGGAAGGATTTCGCTCGACTCAGCGGCGGACCTGCCCGTGAGCCGACCTCCCCAATGGATCTTGGCCTCTGCGACCTCCTCAGCAGGACTCCTGAGCGATCGGCACCTTCTGGATCCAGGGCTGAAGGCCCGCGGCGCGGGATGGTGGCCGGTCCATCGTTCGGGTCCCACACGAAGACTCGTTCCGTCGGCAGGATCCGACGAGGGTTCTCGAGACGAAATGGGTTGCGCGGTTTTATTCAGCGGTGACTGGATCGACCGACACTTCGTCTGCTCGAGAGACCTCTTGTTTCTCCGGAGGGGAGCGACGTGTGGGTTGGCCTTTATACGCGATCAACCGATGATGTCAATTGGAAGTCGTCCTGTTCCGGCCGGCCGGCCCTGTCCGCACCGACTACCGGGAGTCGGCTTGCTTGCCAGGTCCCGCCCGCCTATAATCCCGGCCAGTTTAACATCGGCGATCAACTCCTGCGCCGCCAGGGCTACTCGCCGATGGTCTCCGGAACCTGCCTCGCAGTCGACGCGTGATGGTGCGGGGCCATGCCGACCGAACCTCGCGGGGGAACGGTCAACTCTTCAGGATGAGGGGGAACGTACGATGCCAAGGTCGAGGTCTAGTTACGACGATTCCGACAAGTCGTCGGAGGCGGTCACGGATCCACGGCGCGCGTCCCATCCCCGAGACACTGATCGTCATCGGAAGGTTTGCATCGTCAGCAACGGCCTTCTCGGGCCCGTGCGAAATGGCGGGATCGCGACTCATTACATGGGTCTCGCCGACACCCTGGTCGCCGCCGGTCACGAAGTGACGTATTTGTACACCGGTGGGTCGTGGACCGAATCCGAACCAGTCCCTGTCTGGGTTGAGCGATACCGCAGACCGGGCTTCACGATCGTCCCTCTCCCAGACCCGGAAATCCGCATCGGCAATACCGATGTCCTCCGGATCTCGTACCTGACCTATGAATGGCTGAGGAAACACGACGAGTTCGACGTCGTCCACTTCCACGAGTGGCATGGCAATGGCTACTACAGCCTGCTGGCCAAACACCAAGGCCTGGCTTTCGACGCGACGACCTTGTGCGTCAGTACGCACAGCCCTACGTCGTGGAACAAGCAGGGCAACCACGAATTCATGGATCAGGTCGCCGATTTCGAGATCGATCACCTGGAGCGGCAAAGCGTGAGACTCGCGGACGTCCTGCTGAGCCCCAGTCAATACATGTTGGACTGGATCTCCTCGGAGGGGTGGTGTTTGGCGCCGGAGTACCGAGTGATCCCGAACGTGCTCCCCGCCTCGGCCCTGGCGCGCATGGACTCAACTCCTGGGAACCGAATCCCGCGCGAGGGTAAGCGGAAGGTCGAGGAAATCGCTTTCTTCGGCAGGCTGGAGGGCCGCAAGGGATTGAAGCTATTCTGCGACGCTCTCGACCGCCTCGCCTCCTCGGGCGTGGGTCCGTTCCGCGTGACCTTCTTAGGGAAAGACGGCACGATCGAGGGCCGATCCGGGCTCGGGTACATTGATCTGCGATCTCGCGCCTGGACATTCGAATGTCAGATCATCACGACTTTCGGAAACCTCGAGGCAGTCGACTATCTCCGGCAGCCCGGCCGCGTGGCCGTGATGCCCTCGCTGATGGAAAACTCCCCGATGGCACTCCACGAATGCCTTCTTGCGGAGGTCCCCTTCCTGGCCAGTCAGGTCGGTGGCATCCCCGAGATGGTGAGGGCCGAGGATCGTCCCGACGTCCTTTTCCCGTTGCGAGCCGACGCCTTGGCCCTGCAATTGGAGAGGGTCTTGCGCGAGGGGCTAAGTCCCGCGCGACCCGCCTTCGAGGAAGCCACGAATCGAGAGGCGTGGCTCGCCTGGCACCAGAGACTCCCCGGGCGGAGTTCTCGGACGGCCCAGGCCGAACAGGTTCCGAAGGCGACACCGCTGGTCAGCGTCTGCATCACTCACTTCAACCGAGCCCACTATCTCCCCCAGGCCCTCGCATCGATCCGTGCGCAAGACTACCCCAATTTCGAGGTGATCGTTGTCGACGACGGCAGCACCTCCCCCGAGGCCCTCGCCTATCTCGACTCACTCGCACCGGATTTCGCCTCGCGGGGTTGGCGAATCGTCCGTCAGGAGAATCGCTACCCGGGGGCCGCGCGCAACAACGCCGCGCGGCATGCCCGTGGCGAGTTCCTCCTCTTCATGGACGATGACAACGTCGCCAAGCCCCACGAGATCTCTCGATTCATCCAAGTTGCCTTGAAGACTGGGGCCGATATCCTCACATGCTTCGCCGACGTCATCCGAGGACACGAGCTCATCCGCCCCGACCGGCGGCCGGACCACCGTTATCTTTACATGGGTGATGCACTCGCGGTCGGGGCCTTTTATAACTGCTTCGGTGACACCAACGCCATGGTGCGGCGCGACTGTCTCCTAGCGCTCGGCGGATTCACCGAGGATTACGGTTACAACCATGAAGATAAGGAACTTTATGCCAGGGCCGTTCTCGAAGGCTACCGGCTGGAGGTCGTTCCGGAAGCCCTCTACTGGTATCGCGCGAACCCTTCCGGGATCAACCTCAATTCGTCCTACTATCTGAATTCGATGCGCGGCCTGCGGCCGTATCGCGATGCCTTGCCCGACTCCCTTCACCACGTCCTGAACTACGCCCACTCCCACTACTGGAGGTCGATCCGCAATCCGGTCCCCAGTATCGGCGAAACGCCGCCGGTCCCGGTCGAATGGCCGTTGCGCTACCGGCTCGCCGACCGGCTCAATCATTTCATGAAGCGGATCTCACCGATCCACCGGCTCGTTCGGTCGTCACTGCTCACCGCGTTGGCCTTCCGGCGGCGGGGAAAGGTTCCGTCGATCCGGCTGGGGACGACCGTGCTTCGATATCCGAGGCGTCCCCTTCGCAGGCCGGGATCGGCGATCGCCGCGACGGAGACGCCCCACTCGCTCCACCGGGCCCCAAGCGCGACCGGCTCGGAGAATCGGCACGGATCGTGACACCCGACGGTGGATTTCGGGGCCTCAGGGCAAGGGGCCACGATCGGAGTCCGATCCGAGATGCCCCTTCCCGTCAACCTGCCATGAGACGGGTCTTGATCTGGTGGACCGCATGCTTCAATCTGCGCCGCCCCCGGCGGGGTGGCTGGGGTCGAGCTGGCGACCGCCAGCGAGCCCCCAGCGCGCCAGCCTCGGATCTGGGGGCGTCGCCCTTCGGGCGTCGACCCCAGCCACCCCTGAGCTGTGACCTGCGTTTGAAGATCGTCGCCACAATCGAGTCGCTCGTGCCATTCGGGCGCGGCTCCTTGGTCCGACAGGTTGCCAAGAACCAATTCCGGTCCATTTTCCAAACCCCGCCGCTTCCCGGGAACACACAGCCCGCCTCCGACGACGCTGACCGGGCCGAGCGGGCTGAGGCACAACTGGTCGAGCTGACGGGAAGCCGAGCGATGCGGCTTGTACGCGCGATTCAGCGGGGCCGCAGGATCGTGGCGCCTGATCACTCACGGCGCTGGATCTACATTCTGCGAGCCGGCCGCCTTGTCTGGCGCACCGCCCGGCGCCTCAAGTCAATCCGCCGAGCCGCGTGAAGACGCTCTCTTGACGGATGGATTGAGCCCTCGGTCCGGGCCCTGGCCTCGCCTGTCCCGGGCGTCGCGGGGGGGCCGAGGGACTGCGCCTTGCGGAGGGATTCGGAATCGACTTGCTTCCGATTGACGGAAATCGCGGACGGACTATGATCTGGAATCGCACGCGGTTCAGCACGGTGCAGTCTCGTGCGGGCTCCTCCCGAGCGCTCTTTCTTCGAGGTCTCATCGTATGGATGCGAGCCAACTGTTCGTCCCGACGTTTCGAATCGAGGAGTGCCTTGCCGAGATTCGGGAATGCCTCGAGAAGGGATGGACCGGGATCGGGTTCAAGACCATCGCCTTCGAGACCGCATGGAAGGAATACACCGGACTGCCCCACGCGCACTTCCTCAACTCCGCGACGGCCGGCCTGCATCTCGCCATGAAGCTGCTCAAGGAGCGCTATGAATGGGCTGATGGCGATGAGGTCATCACCACTCCCCTCACCTTCGTGTCGACGAACCACGCGATCCTCTACGAGAACCTCAATCCGGTTTTCGCCGACGTGGACGAATACCTCTGCCTCGATCCTGACTCGATCCGCGAACGAATCACCGACAGGACCAGGGCCATTGTTTTTGTGGGTCTCGGGGGAAATACCGGACGGCTCCAGGCCGTCGCGCAGATTGCCCGGGAGTTTGGACTGAAGTTGATTCTCGACGCCGCGCACATGACCGGCACGCGGTTTCATGGCCGGCACGTCGGCCATGAATCGGACGTGGCCGTCTTCAGCTTTCAGGCGGTCAAGAACTTGCCGACCGCCGACTCGGGCATGATCTGCTTCGCCGATCCCGAACTCGACGCCGAAGTGCGCAAATGGACCTGGCTGGGCATCAACAAGGACACCTTCACTCGGACGGCGTCCCGGGGGGCCTACAAGTGGTACTACGACGTCGAGCATGTCGGCTTCAAGTACCACGGCAATTCGCTGATGGCCGGGATCGGACTTGTGTCCTTGAAGTATGTGGACCACGACAATGCCTACAGGCGGCAGATCGCCAGTGGTACGAGTCCCAGCTAGCCAACCAGCCCGGCATCGAGATCGTTCCGGTGGCTCCTGGATGTGAATGCTCGAGGCACCTGTTTCAAGTGCTGGTGAGCGACCGCGACGAGGTCATGGCTTCGCTCAACACCATGTTGATCTACCCGGGAGTCCACTACCGGGACAATACCCTCTTCCGGATGTTCCGTGCGGCCAGGCTCTGCCCCACGGCTCGAGAGGCGAGCGGGCGGCTGATGTCGTTGCCCATGCACCTCCGGCTCGGCTACCACGACATCCAGCGGGTCTGTCATTCGCTGATCGAGGTCGTCAAGCAGATGTCGCTCTTCCGAAGAGGAAACCAGGTTGCCTAAGCGCGAGGTCGCTCCACTCGTCGTCCGGGACGTTCGGCTGCGGCTGCTCGAGTCGCATGATCTCGCTCACACTTTGATGTGGAGAAACCAGGACGAAAACCGACAGTGGTTCGTCCACTCCGAGCCTGTGAGCTGGGAGAACCACCTTCGCTGGTTCCAGCACTATCAACAGCGCGATGATGATCTGGTTTTCATCGCCGAAGCAACCGGCGATCCATCCTGCCCCATCGGCCAGGCGAGCCTGTATCACATCGATTGGACGTCCAGGTCCGCCGAGTTTGGGCGATTACTGATCGGCGAGCCGGCGGCCCGGGGCCGTGGGCTTGGCCGTGAGATCACTCGAGCCTTGCTCGAACTGGGGTTCAATGCGTGGGGACTGACAAGAGTCCACCTCGAGGTCCTGGCTCATAATACGCGGGCAATCGGCATCTATCTCCACTGCGGGTTCCAGCCGGTGACCACCCGAGATAACCTTCTGATCATGGAGTTGTTCCGGGAGGGTTGGGCTGGAAGCGCTGATGGACGGGATAGCCTCCTGGGGAGAGCTTCACCCTGTAATCTTGATGCCGAGAACACGGTCTAGCAAACCTTCCCACGAGCGATACGCTGCACGCGCATGAATTCCCGCGCGACACGCTCGCGAAAACTGCCAGCGGGCACTAGCAACGGGCGATTTCGCCGCACGAGGCGGACCAGTCGTCGGCCGCTTTGCAGGACGATGGCTTTGCCCACGGGACGCGTACACTCGCGATGCAGAAGCCCCTGGACCTCCGCGAAATGCTCTTCAGCCTGGACCTTCTCCCGCACAACGGATTCGAGCCGGGCTTGGAGTCGGACGTTCTCCCGCTCTGATTCCATAGCCTGGGACTTGAGCTGCTGTAGCTCCTCGAGCCGGGCTTGGAGTCGGACGTTCTCCCGCTCTGATTCCATAGCCTGGGACTTGAGCTGCTGTAGCTCCTCTTCCATTCGAGAAGCGAGGCCTCGCTCGATGGCGTACATTGCGCAGCCATGCAAGAGCTGGAGAAAATCGAAGTTCGTCGCGAACAGTTGCTCCAGCCTCAGAATCATCGGAGGGACCAACGACAGCTCTCGCGCCGCCACGAGCGCCAGCCGGCTCTCCAGCAGGGCCCCACTCAAGTCGCGGAGCAGCCAGAGTTTCAACGGTGAGCTGCCGTGGCAGGCTTGAATCAGGCTCGTGACGGTCTCGCTTTCCCCGACCCTGCCCACTGACACGACGAGCACGAGGCTCCGCGGAAACGCCGCGATGATGGACTGGAGAGTCTCAATCAGCCCACCCGAGACCGTTGCGGGATCGATCAGGAACAAGGAGAGCGTTCCGGGTAGGCCATCCCCCAGTGGGAGGCGCTCCCATGGCCTGGCGGATTCATCAACGACCAGTGCGGGTCCGGTCCCGCGATCGCCAGGCTCCACCATCTCCCTGAGCAGGTCGATAACCGCCGACGTAACTCCCGGATCACCGCTGGAATCGACGCCCGCGATCACTCTCGCGACGTTCTTGCTGCGCAGGCAGATGAACGTACTGCAACATCGGGTCGCCCGGCAGGCCAGGTCCACCACGGTCACAGGAGCTGGGCAGAACTCGACAACCAGTTGAAGCAGGTAGGCGTCAAGCGGGCTGAAGTCCCCTGCGATGGGGCCAGGCCCACCCCTTTGCTCGAGGAAGACCTCGAAGGGGCGATGGATCTCGTCGATCGTCGCGATCCTGGTGAATCCCGAACTCTGGTCAATGCTCACGGCTACACCTGCACTTTCCGCAATTGCGGGGAGACCTGAACAGTTCGTTCAGAGATAACCCAGGGCCGGATGATAGCGGAGATGATTCGTTCTTGTTCTGAGATGGCTCCGAAAGCCGGTCTGGTTGAACGTTCGCCTCATTCGAGAGAGCATCTCGTCTTGATTCTTCATGCCCCGGAGCATCGAGCCCGGCAGAATATGGTAATAGCCCAATGCTACTGGCATGAAGACGATACGCCGACCGTTGCAGGCAAGACGGGCCCACAGCTCCCAGTCCTCCCAGTTCAGCCATTCACTGGTGTAGCCGCCAACATCGATAATTTGAGGTCGGTCAACCAGTGCCAGCGCATCGATGTGGTTTTCGTCAAAAACTCGATTCTGGAAACTCCCATGACTGATGAGGTCGTAGACTCGCGGAGAGCCCAATTTTCGAACCAAAAGGCTGCCATACACGACTGCGGCGGAGGTGTCTCGGATCGCCTGGAGGAAGAGCGAGACGTTCGCTCCGATGATCTCATTGTCCGCGTCAAGGAAGAGGATGTAGCGGTAACTCGCCTCCCGCAAAGCGGTGTTCCGGGCCGATCCCACGCGGAGATTCGATGGGTGGATGCGGACCCTCAGACCGTCTTTGTAGTAGCGAGCTTCCAGTTGCCGCAATAATGAGTGCGTGCCGTCGCGAGAGGCATCATCAACGACCATGACTTCCGCCTGCGTACCGGCGGTCCGGACCATCCGCGCAGCCTCCAGCGCGGAGCGAACGGCACGGGGCAGGAAGACCTCGTGATTCCAGGTCGGAATCGCGATCGTCAGTCCGTCCTGGTACATGCGATCCTCCTCGTTCTCGCCCCGTTTCAGTCCCAGTGGGCCCTAAGCGCAGGCTCGAAGCGCCCGCCCCCGCGAAGGACTTGCGGATGCCGCGCCCTCCTCTGGAGCGAGGTGACCATGATCTCGCAACAGACTTGCGAGCCCGGCTTCGAGACTCGGCCGCCGCGCGTATTCCTCACGAAAGGCACGACGGGCCTCGAGGAAATCCTGGTCGCGGAGCCGTTCGACAACTTCGCTTTCCCGGAGCACGAAGGCTGGAAACGGGAAGTCTCCGGGAAGCTCGGCCGTGTCCTCGACCACCTTGATGGGTACGCAGCCGGCCAGGTACGCCATCTTGAAGCGGAGCGACTCCATGAAGAAGCCATCATGCTTCGAAAGCCAGACATAGTACCGAGTGCACCGCAATACTCGCTCCATCAACTCCTCGTTGAGATGGGGAGAGTCCTTCTCAGTGACGGGAGCTGGAGCGGGCAGGTAGAAAAAGCCCGCGGGGGAAAAGTCCGTGACCAGCCGTTCGGTGAACTCGACACGCTTGAGGGTGCGGCCCCCGACGTGGGCCCATGGGATGGAACGGCGAATCGCATCTTCCCGGGTGTCCAGGCGCTCCTGAGAGACCTGAGAGCCAAGCAAACCATCGAAGCAGAAGTGATAACGTAGGCCGCTCTCCCTCAGCTCCTGGCAGTCCTGGCGCAGGAAGCCGACATCGCAGATCCCGTCGGCCCCGACCGCAAGCGCGGCGGAGAGATTGTTAAGGAACCAATGCGTGTGGACAAAATCCGCGTTAAAGCTGATCAAGGTCTTGCACCGACGGCGGAGATGAAGAATACGTGCCCGGGCATCATCTTCATGGTTGGCCCATTCGATCTCACAGACGTTGCTCACAAGGCACAGATCGTAAGTCGCGCTGGGTACTTGGCTCAAGACGCAGAGCTCAACCTTCGCACCCATTGGCCGGAACGCATCAGCGATCCAGCGTGCGTAGAGGTTGTAGTAATAGTTGGCCGTACCGGGAATCACGATCAGAACAGTGCCGACGTCGACCGCATTACTGCTTGCGTCCATGTGAAGCGCCTTCTCTCCTTTGCCGAGCATGGTCGTGATCGGGTGGGCCCATGTTCCATGCTGGCGGGCTTGTACCAACTTACCTCCGAGCAGTCAAGTTGGTCTCAAGTGCCCCGAAAAGTCGCTCCATTCAGCATAGAATCATGAAGGGAATTGTATCGAGTCATTGAGCCTGTCCTCCTCGACCAACAAGAATGGTCAAACGATCCACCGGGTGGAGCACACCCTGAAGATCGCTTTTTCGAACCCTCAGCCCCGCTCGGACCGATCGGAAATGCCTTGACAGGTTGCCTGATCGGCATATGCTTGCCACGCACTGGCCGTCGGCGGTCACCATACGACCGGAATCAAAGCAAACTGCTCTTACAAGTGAGGCGAGCATGGATGCCACCGGCGACTTCGTCCCGACGGTCCGCCATATGCCCCGACAGATCGGGATCGAACTGGTGCGAGGATGCAACTTCTCCTGCCAGATGTGTCCGGTCACGACAAATGCGCACAGGGAGACCGATCACTTCCAGTTCATAGAACTCGGTCTGCTCGAGAAGCTAGTTTCCGAGATCGACCGCTGGCCGAGCATCGGACTGATCTACTTCTTCCACTTTGGCGAGCCACTCGCGCACCCCGAATTCCGCCAGTGCCTGGAGATCCTCGCAAGGTCGGAAGTGGCCTCGAAGGCGCACGTGATCCAGCACACCAACGGCTCGCTTTTGCGTGGAGAGAAGGCCGATGCAATCCTGGAGACAAACGTCGTAAAAAGACTGGTCTTCTCGTTCGACGGCTTTGGTGACAAGGCAAGCTTCGAGATGCTCCGCGGTCCTCACTTCGATCGGGTCCTGAAAAACATCCGCGATTTCACGACTGCGGCACGAACTCGGCGGCCGGACCTCCACTTAGCGACCGCGTCGATCCTACCACGCCCAGGCGAGCTACCGTTGGTTGATACCCCTCCGCGCGACGTTGCGCTCCGTCAATTGCATGATCTCTTTGATCCCCTTGGAGTGGAGGTCGAACCCCGCGACATGCACAATTACAGCGGCAACGATGTTCTGCAAATCTCGGGTCACATGCCATCGCGGGTGTTTGGCGGATGCAAATGGGTCGAGGCCGACGCGATCTACATCACCGTCAACGGCTGGGCTCAGCCCTGCTGTGCGGTCTACAGTCAAGAATTCCGGATAGGCAATGTGACCGAATCGGGCCTCGGAGACTTGCTTAATGCTGAGCCCATGAGACGAATCCGCCGATCTCTACGGCTGGACCGCCGCGGGGAGGTTCCATTCTGCAGCAACTGCGAACTCTCCCTCGGGGGTTCCCTGGGTCCGAGTGAGCTGCAGGCTTTGTGGAAGAAGCGCGACGATGAGGGGATGATTACCGACGCGGAGGAGAGGCAGTACATCTTTGGGAAAGTCGCCCCCACCCCACACAGGCAGACCAGGGTTGACCTTGGCTGCGGCCGGGTGAAACCGCCGGGGTTCATTGGCGTCGATCGCTTCCCGCTCCCCGGGGTAGATCTGGTGGCCGACCTTGATGAGCGCCTGCCCTTTGACGACGACTCGGTCGACCTAATTCACGCCAGTCACTCGCTGGAGCATGTCCGGGACCTCTCGAAGGTGATCCGGGAGGTTTACCGGATCAGCAAGCACGGTGCCCAGATCTGCATCGTCGCCCCCTACTACCAGCAGACCCTCAATCTTGCCAACCCCTACCACAAGCAAGCCTTCAACGAGCACACACCGCGGTTCTGGACCGCCTCGGCCACGACTCCGGTCGACCCGGCGGAATATAACGATCCCTTTGCCCGCCCCTGGGGACTCCTCGAGAGCGACCACAGTGTCGCCGACATCGACATCCGCTGTGTGAAGATGGAGTTCTTCTATTTCCCCGCCTACCGCGACCTCCAGAGTCACGTTCAACGCCACCATCGACAACATCAACTGGATGTCTGCGAGCAGATCGCCTACCACTTGCTGGTGATCAAGCATCCGATCTCCGAGGGAGAATTCCTGGAGATGATCCGGTGGTTTGAGCCGTTCGAATCCGCAAACCTCATCGCAAGACGGAAGCTGACTGGATCCCGGCAACCCTCATCACTATCTGAGGATTTTGATTCCAGCCGGCAGGATCATCGTGCTGAACTGGACCAGCTACGATCCGACCGCGATTTACTCCAGGAGAGACTCGCGTCCCTCAGCCAGGAGAACCAGAAGCTCCAGCACCTTCTTGATCGGGAGTGCACTCGCCCGCTGTTGAGGACCCTGGTGCTGCAGAGCGGGCGGCGCGTCCTTCACCTGGGCCGACTTAATCGTGACTTTTTCGCCCCCAAGAATAGCCAGCGCGAGCGGACTATCAAAATGTTCATGCGTTTCCAGCGCCGCCTTCGCGGCAAGAGCGCTTGAACCGGACAGATCTCGGTCGGTTCCCGCTCACCTGGCCTCGATCTTGGGAAACAGAGGTGCTGGCTTCCCTCCGGTCAGCGGGAGGGGAAAAGGGTCATCACTGAATAGCACTTCCTTAACCCCTAAGCCGCTTGCATCAAGCATTTACATGCATGTCCCCGAGGCTCATTCCCCTAACAAACGGTCGATATTAGTGATGTCCCTTTTCCCCTTCCCTAAAGATTCTGAACGAGGCCCGGATCGCGACGGCCCGCGAGATACTGAGTCGAGATCTGGAGCGCATCCAGCACACGGGAGGAGGAGGAGCGGGTGATCTCTTTGCTGAGATACCCTCCTGGTCCCATCGGTTGATGGTGGATCGAATGCGAATTGCCGCGACGGAGGAAGAGCGCCAGGAGGCGATTCGCGAGCACAGGGACCGGCTGAGGGCTCTGGAACGCCTGGCGGAGAGTATGCAAGGACTGGGCAAGGCCACGTCTCTGACTACTTGAAGGCCATGTACTATCGCCTGGAGGCCGGCCAGTTCCTGGTGGAGGCGGGTGGTCAGGACGTGTCGCAGGTCCAAGTCCCGGATCTGACCAAGGGAGTACATGCGGCGCAACCGCAATCCGCTCCTCCCACAAAGCTGCGGGAGCGCCTCTCTACGCTTCTTTTGCTCGGGTCCCAGGCAGGCATGACAAGAACGACAGCAGTCGGATGAGAACAGCTAGAGCCATCCCAGGCGCTTGCAGGCGCCGTAAATGAGATAGACGCCCATGCCGCACACGAAAACCCCGAAAGCCAGCCTCAGGTGAGGCCCTCTGAGGCGGTTCGCGACATAGGCTCCCGCCCAGGCGCCGATCATCATCATGGTCGCGAGGATCACGGCTGCGCGGACATCGACGTTGCCGTGACGGTAATACTCGAGGGCGGCTGCCAGACCAATAGGAGGTAGCAGAACCGCCAGGCTTGTCCCCGTCGCTTTGTGCTGGGTAAAGCCGGCCCAATAGATGAGCGCCGGAACGATCACGATGCCGCCGCCGACTCCAAAGAGCCCGGCCGCGAAACCGCCGAGGAGTCCGATCACAACAAGAATGAGCCAGAAGGGCATAAGAATGGTCCGGACCTTGGGCGCAACAGCGAACCAATTTTCGGGAAAAGCCCGACCCGTATCCCATCACGCCTTTCCCAGCAGGTGTGAGACTGCCAGTGCTTCGAGCTCCAGTTCGGCGACATTCCGGGCAATCCGTTCCCGGGCCTGAGCATCAAGGTAGTGTTCCCTGGGGATCGTCCAGGTTTTTCCGTCGGCGGTCAACAGCGGGAACCCGAAGACGAGCCCTTGAGGGACCTCGTAATAGCTGCCGTCGGAGGCGACACCGGCGCCGAACCAGTGCTCGAAGGGCGTGGGCGTGGTGATGGCCCGGATCGTGGCGAGGATCGCATGGGCGGTCGAGCCGGCCGGTGTCTCGCCAGTCCGTCGGACGATCTCGCGGAACTGGTCGGCGAGAGCCCCATCGAAGACCTCATGGCTCCAGTTCGGATCGCCGATCACCCGGACCGCGGGACATTCGCCGATGCGCGCGTTTTGAAGGTCGACATAGGCGTTCTCACTGTTGTTGCCCCAGACTGTCAGCCGGGTGACCTGGGTGACCGGGACCCTGGCCTTGTCGGCGACCATGGCGATCGCCCTGGACCGGATGACCTGGTTCAAAGCGAACCAGTGTTCCCTGGGCACATCCTGCGCATGCGACATGGCAACCAGGCAATTCGTGTTGCACGGAGTGGCGACCACCATTACGCGGGCCGCGGGCGATGCCCGGTTGATGGCCCGTGCATGGTCGATCATGATCGGTGCGTTCTGATGCAGAAGATCGACGCGGGATTGCGAACCGGAGCTGAAACGCTTGCCTCCCAGCAGGATCACCCAGTCCGCTTCGCGGAACATCTGCACCTGGTCGGAACCGAACCGCAGGCCATGCAGCAAGGGAAACGCACAGTCCCTCAACTCCTGAGCACGAGCCTCCAGCAGGTCGAGCCTCTCGGGAAGGTCCAGCAGACTGAGAGCGATGGGCTGTTCCCTCCCGAACAGTCCGCCGTTGGCGAGCCGAAAGAGGAGCGCGTAGGCGACCCGGCCCGCTGCACCCGAGATCGCGACGTGAATCGGTCGACTTGTGTCCAAGGTCCAGGTCCTCAGAGTGATCAACCCAAAGTTGCGTCCTGCCGAGGGCGACCCAGGAAGACTCGCCCCCTACCGGAGTCAATGGTCCGCGTTTTCTTCGGGGCCGCCCTCGTGATGGTCATGGTTTCACTCGACCGGTGGAGTCGGATCGGAGTCCCCGTCGTCGCCAGCCGGATGGTCGGCAAGCCGAGCTTTTCGCTCTTCTTCCGTCTCCGGCGTGTCGTGGATGAACATCGCGTAGAGCACAGGCAGAACGAACAGAGTAGCCGGCTCACCGGCCAATAGTCCGCCGAGGATCGCCCGGGCCAGCGGGGCGTTCGCCTCGCTGCCGCGCTCGAGCGCGAGAGCCCCAGGGATGAGCGCGAAGAAGGCCGCCAGGGCGGTCATGGTGATCGGCCGGACCCGCAAGCCGGCAGCCTTGCGGATGGCCTGGATAGGCGACAGGCCTTCGTGGCGGCGCAGCTCTTGCGCGCAATCGGTCATCAGAACCGAGTTGGCCACCTTGATGCCGACGATGAAAATGAAGCCCAGCAGCGACTGAACGTTGACCGCCGACTTGGTCAGGAGGAGCATCGGCATGATGCCGATCAGGCACAGGGGCACGATCAACATGACCGTCAAGGGCACGCGAAACGAACGGTCCAGCCCGACCATCAGGAAGTAGATCAAGAGTGAGGCCAGGCAGAGACCCACGCCCAGGCTATTGAACGTGTCCTTCATGCGGAGATACTCGCCGCTGAGCACGATCTTGCTGCCAACCAGCTCTTTCTTCTCCTTGCTGTCGGGGTCGTACGTTGCCCACTGTCCCGACTTCTCGAGCTTGCCGTATTTGTCCAGCACCTTGGCGACGTCCTCGGAAACGTGCCCGAGGTCGCGCTCGTCCACGCCCATGGTCAGCTCGATCGTCGGCTGGATGTTGTAGTGAGTAACCTCGGTCGCCACCGGCAGCCGGTCGATCTTCACGACGTTCCGCATCGGGACCGCCAGTTTCTGCACCGGGCTGGTGATCGGAATGTCGAGCACAGTATCGATCGACTTGATGTCCTTCTCGGGATAAGAGACGCCCACGTAGTACTGGTTCTTGCTGACCGGGTCGATCCAGAAGTTGGTCTTGTTGAACTGGATGCTCGAGTTGAGCGCGGCGATGATCTCCTTCATGACGTCGGCCTGCGTCAGCCCGAGCTGCGCCGACTTGGCCCGATCAACTTTGATGAGATACTCTGGATAATCGAGCCGCTGGATGATCCGGGCGTCCACCACTCCGTCGATCTTGTTGATCTCGCTTTGCATCATCGAAGCGATCCGGTGCGCGATCTTCTGGTCCTTGGCGGTCACCCGGATGCTGATCGGCGTGGACTTGCCCTCGTTCATCGCCGAGCGGACCATGCCGCCGGCGTCGAAGGCAAATTCGAGCTCGCTGAACTGGGATTTGCCGGCGAAACCCTGGCGCAGCTCGGCCACGTATTCCTGGGCCGATTTCTTCCGCTCGGCCGTGAGCTGAATCTTGACGACGGCATCCATCGGGCCGGCATTGGGCGTGTAGGCCGCCGACCAGTCGGCCGTGACGCCCAGTTCCGAAAGCACCAGTTGCAGGTCTTCCTTGTCGATGACCTCGCGGACATAGTTTTCCACCGCCGCGATCCGCTTCTCCGTCTCCTCGATTCGCAGGCCCGAGGGCGCCCGCACGTACATTTCGAACGAGCCTGCATCGACCTCGGGGAAGAACTCCTTGCGCAGTATCGGCCAGAGGAAGGCAATGGTGATCGCCAGCAGGCTATAAGCGACGACGAGGGTTGCGATCCGGTGCCGCAGGACGAAGTCGAGCCCCTTGATGTAGTACTCGATACCGGTATCGATCATCCGCTCCCAGCGGTGGAAGGCGCGCGTAATGATGTTGCCCCTGGGCTTATGGCCATTGCCATTGATCTGGAATGTCTCGGCCTCCACGGGGCCTTTCGCGGCTTCCTCACCCGCGGCATGGGCATGTTCGGGCTCTCCCGAAGCGTGGCTCGCGTGCGGCTCGAGCCAGAACGCCGAACAGGCCGGAACAAGGGTTCGAGAAAGAATGTAAGCCGCGATCATCGAAAACGCCACCGCCATCGCCATCGGCTTGAACAGGAACTGCCCCAGTCCGGGGGTCAAGACCAGGGGCGAGAGCACCAGGAACGTGCACAGCGTCGAGACCAGCTCGGGCATGGCCACCTCGCTGGCCCCCAGGAAGGCTGCCTCCCGAGGAGTCGCACCCAACCCCAGGTGCCGGTGGGTGTTCTCCAGACAGATGATGGCGCTATCGATCATCGGCCCGATCGCCAGCGTCATGCCGGCCAGGGTCATCGTGTTGATGGTCTGGCCCGTGAAGTAGAGCGCGGCGCAGCAAGCCAGGCACGAGATCGGCAGCGTCATGATCGCGATCCCGGTCATCCGCCACTGGCCCAGGAACATCAGGATGACCAGCGAGCAGAGCACGGCCCCCAGCAGGCCCTCCTGCACCAGGGCTTCGATCGATTTCCGCACATAGACCGACTGGTCGAGCACGAGCTTCAGACTGATTCCACTCCGCGTCAACTTGCCTTCCATCTCCTTGAGCGAATCTCTCAGGTTGCTGACCACGCGGAGCGTGCTGGCGCCGAGCTGGCGGAAGACGGGAATGTAGACTTCGCGCTTACCGTCAACCCGCACAACGTTGGTCTGGATGTAGTTCGCATCCTTGGGCGTGGCCACGTCCTTGAGGTACGTGGCGTTCCCCTGCTCGATGCGCACCGGGATGTCGCCCATATCCTCCACGTTCAGGTACATCGAGTTGGAATCGATCACATAATCGAGGTCGCCGAACTTGGCGTCGCCTGTAGGCAAGAAAACGTTGCCGGCGTTGAGTGCGTTCATGACATCGACCGCGGAGAGGTTGCGGGCCTGCATCTTCTGGCGGTCGAGGTACGCCATGACCGCCCGGACCTTGCCGCCATAGACCACTGGGGCAACCGCCCCGGGCTGCCCCATGATCATGTTGCGGACTTCATAACGGCCAACGTCGTAGAGCACCGACTCGTTGTTCGCCGGGTTGTCGCTGTCAACGGCCACCACGCACACGGGGGTGGTTGATGTCGGGTCATACGGCAGCACCACCGGGGGAAGGGTGCCTGGCGGCAGGTTGGGAATGGCCGCCAGGGCCAGCGAGTTCACCTGGGTCAATGCGCCGTTGGGGTCCACATCGCCCTGGAAGTAGTTGCGCACGATGCTGGCCCCAAGGATCGACCGCGACTCCTGCCTCGCCATGCCGTTGGCCTGGCCGGTCCACCGCTCCATCCGGTTGGTGATGTCGTGAGCGATGCTCGTGGCCGACATACCGTTGTAGAACGTCAAGGTCTGCACCGCCGGACTCTTGAAGACGGGAAGTATATCGATCGGGATCAACCCGATGCTCAGGGACCCGAGGACGATCAGTGTCAGCGACATGACCGTGACCGCGTAAGGGTTGCCCAGCGATGCTCGAATCAAGCCATTCATGTGCGAACCCCTCGGAAATGTAGGACATCACCCCGGCAAGGAAGTCGCTCGGACCCGAATCGAACATCCGCGGCCGCACAGGCTTCCGGGAAAGGTGGTCGAGTGTGTGTCGCAGCGCAGGAAGCGACGAGCCGAGGAGGGGGAGAGGACGGGCAGGAAAGCACGCGAGCGAACTCCCCAGCAGCAGGATGAGGATCACCCGGATTCGAGATCGAGGTCTTGCCATGCGTTGAGGTCCTGGAACCTCCGCTTTCCATCGATTCATCCTATCCGCGTTTTTCCGGGCGTCAACGACCGCTGAGCTGAACGTGAAGAGTCTAGAGCGGTTTTCAGATGCATTGCATGCGCCGCGGCTCTCACCCCCCCTACCCCCCCTTCGCAAGGGGGGGAAAACCGGCGGCGTCTGGTCTTTTTTCCCCCCTTGCGAAGGGGGGACACAGGGGGGTGCTTCGAGTGCCTCTGCGTTGTGCCAGGTCCGTCATCCACGCGATTGAGAATCGCTCTAGGATCATGAGTTTCGCCCACGTCCTGGAGCCACCATCTATCAGGGTTTCTCTGACCGTTACAACCCCGGCGCCCGGGACAAAGGAATCGCCTTGTTTTTCCCGGGCGGCCGGCAACTTCCCGCTTCATGGTCAAGTCTGCCATTTTTCCTTGACGATCTACTTGGAGACAGGGCAGGCTGCCCTGCGAGTCGGGGTGCGGCAAGGAGGCTGTGATGGATTGGTCGCGGAGAATGACTCCGGCGCTGGTGATTGCCACAGTCCTGGACCTCATGGCCATCGGCGGGCGCGTCTCGGCCCAGGCGCCACGGCCCGCGGATCTCCTTCCCCAGCCGTTACCGCCGCAGGAAACGATGGACCGGGGTCCGGAAAAGGAAGCAGCCGACAGGCGGAGTCCTCTGCCCGTGCCGGTTTCGCCGCCCACGATCTTGCGTCCCGAGGTTCAGCCGATCGACCTCGATACGGCGCTGCGACTGGCGGGGGTTCAAAACCCCGAGCTGAACGTGGCCCGGCAGCGGGTTCTCGAAGCCGTGGCCGTTCGCCAGCTTGCCGCGGCCCGGTTCTTGCCTTCGATCAATCCTGGTACGAGTTATGACGCCCACAACGGCAACCTCCAGCAGTCCAACGGCAACATCCTCACGCTGAACCGAAGCAGCGTGTACCTCGGGGCCGGCAGCAGCGCGGTTGGCACGGGAACCGTGAACATCCCGGGAGTCTTCCTCGGTGGCAACACGGCCGTGGGGATTTTCGGCTACCTGGAAAGCCGCCAGCTCGTGCGCCAGCGCGAGTTCGACAACATCGCGGTCCGGAACCAGGTGTTCCTGAGGGTGGCACTGGCTTTCAGCGAATTGCTCCGGGCGGAAGGGCGACGCGCCGTGGCCCTCCAGGCCCGCGAGGAGGCACAGGCGATCGCCAAGTTGACCGCCGATTATGCCGAGACCGGGCAGGGTCGATATGCCGACGCCAACCGCGCCGCCACCGAGCTGCAACGCCGCGAGGCCTACATCAAGCAGGTCGAGTCCGAGCTCCTGACCTCCTCGGCGCGGCTCTGCGAGCTATTGAACCTCGATCCGGCGATTCGCCTTCATCCGACCGACGCTTACGTCGTTCCTCACCCGCTGGTGCCCGACCCGATCGCCGTGGGCGAGCTGATCGCCCTGGGCCTGTTGCGCCGGCCTGAGCTGGCGGCCCAGCGCGCCTCGATCATCCAGGGGCTGCTGCTGCTCGATGGAGCCAAGGCGCTGCCGTTCTCGCCGACGATCTACATCGGCTTCAGTGCCGGCGGTTTCGGCGGCGGCAGCAATCTGGTCCGGCCGATCTTCGGCGGCTTCGGGGGCCGGACCGATTTCGACGCGATCGCCTTCTGGACCATCCAGAACCTTGGCGTCGGCAACGTCGCCCTGATCCGGGCCGCGAAAGCCAACCTCCAGGTCCGCAGATTCGAGCAAATCGAGGTGCTCAACCGGGTACGTGCCGAGGTGGCCGAGGCCTACGCCAGGACCCATGCGCGCTACGCGCAGATCGAGACCAACGAGTCGGCGGTCCAGTCCGGTCTGCTGTCGTTCACCCAGGACCTCACGCGGATCAGGTACCGGTCGCGAGACGTCCTGCCGATCGAGCTGCTCGACAGCTTCCGGCTGATGGCCGGAGCGCGGATCGACTACATCGACGCCATCGTCGATTACAACCGGGCGCAGTTTGAGCTTTACGTCGCCCTGGGACAGCCTCCGGCCGATGCCCTGGCGCATCCGGTGCCCACCCAGGGCGTCTCTCCCAGCGGCGTGACCGCAGCGAATCCCAGAGCGGCGAACCCACCTGCCGACACTCGTTCTCGCGATGCGACCGGGCATTGAGTTCACCGTCGTCAAGGTCCCGCAAAAGAGGACAGCCGATGAATGCGAGCGTTGCAGCGATAAGACGCCCCGCTCGCGGATCGCTTGCGACGATCGTGGTCCGCCTTTGCGCGACCACTGCTGTCCTCTGTTCCGGCTGCGCGACGGATCGTACCTCCAGACCGGCTCGAACAGCGAGGTCCGTGGCGGCCCAGACCCGGCTCCAATCGCCTGATGCGAGGAACTCGGCCCTTGACCCGGCGGTCGCGCTCACCTCGACAGCAAAGCAGGAGCTCTCCCAGGCCAGGCCGCCGTCGGGAGCGGACGACCATCCTGGAGAGAAGCCCAATACGAGGCAAGAAGATCTGAATGTGCCCGTTCCGTCTCCACCCGAGATCCCCCCTCCCCGCGGTGAGTATCCGATCGATCTGTCGACCGCGCTGCGACTGGCCGAGGCCGAGAACCCCACCATCGCCGCCGCTCGGGCACGGATTATTGAGGCACTGGCACTCCAGACCGGCGCGAGGGCGCTCCTCTTGCCCTCGTTCAATCCCGGTGCAAACTACCACCTGCATACGGGAAACCTCCAGCGCGGGTCCGGCAAGATCCTGAATCTGACCGAGCAAGCACTCTACTTCGGCGGCGGCGCGGAGGCCGTCGGTTCCAACACGGTCCAGATACCCGCGGTCAATATCATCGGGACCTTGACGGAGGCCTGGTTCGAGCCTCTGGCGGCCCATCAGCGCGTGGTCGGGTCGAGCTTCACGGCCCTGGCCACGGCCAACGAGGTTCTTCTGGACGTGGCGCTTCTGCATCTCGAGCTGCTCGCCAACAAGGCGACCCTCGACGCCCAGCGGCTGACCGAGCGCCAGGGCCACGAGCTTGCGGTGATCGTCAACGATTTTGCGGTCGCAGGTGAGCGGCGTACTGCCGACGCGAACCGCGCACAGGCCGACTGGAAGCTGCGCCGGGCCGCCGTGCAGCGCGCCGAGGAGTCCGTAGCCGTCACTGCGGCTCGACTGGCCAGCCGGCTCAATCTCGACCCCACGATCCGCCTCCACCCCGCGGGGGGGCCGCTTGTGCCGATCAACCTGATCGCACTGGACACCCCCACCCAGGATCTGATTGCGTATGCCTTGCTGCACAGGCCCGAGATGGCTGCGCAAGCCGCCGAGGTCGCGCGGGCGGAAGTCCATTACCACGAAGAGCTGGCACGCCCGTGGATTCCGACGGTCTGGCTGGGCTACAGCGGCGGAGTCTTCGGCGGCGGCAGCAACGTCGTGCCACCGACCCTGGCCCATTTCGGCGGGCGATCCGATTTCGACGTGAGGGTCTACTGGACGATCATGAACCTGGGAGCCGGTAACATCTCGCTCCAGAACCGCCGTTACGCGCACGTCGGCGAGGCGGAGGCCCAGCGCGTGCGGGTGATCAATCTGGTACGTCAAGAGATCACGTCGGCCCGCGCCCAGGCACTCGCCGCGCGCGATCAGATCGAGATCACCAGGAGCGAGCTGACCTCTGCCGAGAACGGTCTCCGCGAGGACACCGAGCGCAGCCGCAATCTCCTGGGCCGGCCGATCGAGGTACTCAACAGCTTGAGTCTTGTGGGCGGGGCCCGCGTCAACGTGATCGCGGCGCTACTCCGCTACAACCAGGCGCAGTTCCGCCTTTTCGTGGCCCTTGGCTCGCCTCCTCCGCTGCTCGAGCCGCCCCCGGAGAACCTTCCCCCTCCTCCTCTGACGACACCACTTCATGCCCCGCTTCCTGTCGCCGGGCACCCGTTCCAACTGGGCTTCGAGTGAGTGGCGCCTTTCCCCCCCTTGCGAAGGGGGCGCCGACTTTCCCCCCCTTGCGAACAGCGATTTTTCCGGCCATGTTTTCTTGCCTTTCAGATGGCTTGTATTTACCAACTCAGTTTCGCGAACGGCATCGCGACCGACAGGGTGTCAAATCAAATATGGCGGT
>JBEKTN010000041.1:0-30563 GCA_049516015.1 Isosphaeraceae bacterium
GCAAATTCAAGGGGAAAATCGCTCAAGACGTGGCACCATGTGTAGCGAGGGAATACAGTTGCCGCTCCATCGCGAAAGGACTTACGGCAAGAATCGCCGGACTACTGTCAAAAACCTGTCAGAACTACCGGGTGTTGAAAGGAGGTCACACTCGACGGCCTGCAACCCATGAGCGTGGTCCTGGGACCAAAAGGTTGCGGGAAATCGACGCTGTTCGACGTTTTCGGCTTCCTTTCCGACGCCTTGCAAACCAACGTCAAGGCGCGATCGAGCACAGAGGCAGGCTACGCGAGCTTCGATCGCGAGACAGCACTGGCCCGATCGGAATCACGGTTCGGTATCGAGAATCCATCTCAGGATGGGTGTCAGACTTGGTTTTTGTTGAGTCCCTCGTTTGAATGAGCTCTACCGGGGAGATGTTTAGCCGACTTCGCATTCAATTTGAGGGCGCCATCTATCACGTGATGGCCAGTGCGAGCCCGTCGCCAACTGGCCGATGGACTCCAGCAGATCATGGCACGGATCGAGCCAGAAACAAAAAACCAAGTCTCACACCTGCACCAAACCGGCTCCAACCGAACAATTGGCACCACTCGATCCATCGAATCGGTTCACGCCGCGTCGTTCGTCGTTCGTATATGCCCTCGGTGGATGGGAGCAGCAGCCTCGGCCGCGGGCTCAGCCGACCGGGCCCGACCGCTCAGGCTTCCGTGCCGAGGCCGGCCGGCGTACAATCAATGGGTCGCTGTTATCTCGGGTGAGGAGAGCCAGACCATGGGTATGCTCGGCGAGGAACCTGACGTGAACACGGTGAGGGACGTTGTCCTGCAAGATCATGCCCGCGCGTCCTCTCTTCGTCCTGTTCCCTGCAACGACGCGACAGGCCGCGTCCTCCCTATCACTCCCGAGGAACAGACCCGGGATGCCAGGGCCATCGCCGACCTGGTCGAGCGGATGCTGGCCATGCCTGACGAAGACCCACCAGGGGCATGGGAAGAGGCCATGCGAGATCTTGACGCGCAGCGCCCGTGTCGCAAGCTCTTCGGGGGTCTCTACTAATCATGGCGCGGCTGATCCTGCTGGACAGCGGACCGCTCGGCCTGATCGTCCGCGCTGCAAGCAAGCCGCAAGTCGTGCGTTGTCTTACCTGGCTCAAGGCCATCTCGGCAACCGGCGCGACCGTCATTATCCCCGAAATCGCCCATTACGAACTCCGTCGCGAACTCCTCCGAATCCGCGCCGTCGGTAGCCTGCGACGCCTCGAGCACTATCTCGATCCCAGTAGCGGTTTGAGACACCTGACCCTGACCACCGACGCGATCATCAAGGCTGCGGAGTTCTGGGCCTACCTCCGACAGTCGGGCATCCCGACGGCATCGCCCGATGCCCTCGACGCCGATGCCATCCTTGCCGGACAAGCGGCGCTCGCCGGCCAGCCTGGGGATACCGTCACCATCGCGACGACGAACCTGGCGCACTTGAACCGTTTCCCGGGAATCGACGCCCAGACTTGGGATCAGATCCGTTAGGCGTCTTGCACGGCAGCGAGACCAGGCCGGTTGTAGAGCCCAGAACGAGCGACACATCGCTCCGAACCATTCTCCGCTAAGAACGGTCAAAGCGTTACGTCCCCCGTTTTTTCCCCGAAGTTCAGGGGCGGAATCGATTCTTGTGGCGGGGTCGTTGCCGGCGGATAGGCTGATTGGCAACAGCGGCGGAGAGGTGGACTTGCGTTGAGCAGTCCAACCGTTAGAATTGAACAGTATGGCCGGGAGAACATGTCAAGTGACCGGCTGTCTTGCCCGTCAATTGGCGATTCGTCGCGTTTTTTCCGAGAATGGTGTGGTAAACTGAAGACGAGAGAAGGCTTTGAGGCTGCGCCCCGGGGACGGAAGGGGTTGCGGCCGCAGGTTCGAGAGAATTCGGTGGCCTTGGGGATCAGGGTCGTTCGCTCATTCACGGAGGAATTGTCCGATGCTCGTTCGAATCAGTAGCGGAATGGCCCGGTTCGGTCTGCCCGGGGTGATCCTGGGAGTGGCAATCTCCTGGATGGCCGGGGCACGAGGACCGCTGGCGGAGGCCCAGACGAGGGCAGGGGGAGAGGGCGGGTCACAGGTGGGTTTGCCGGTTCGTGGGCCCGACGCAGGCCGGGCTCAGCAGGGACAGGGCCGGCTGCTCGCGAGCGGAGAGGCGAATGGAACGCTGGCGATGGTCACGACACCTTCTGGTCCGGCCCAGTGGCTGTACCTGATCGACACGAAGAGCCGCGCCTTCGCGATCTACCGCCTTGACCCCACCAATCCCAAGGGCTCGGTGAAGCTGGAGGCCGCACGTCAGTATCAATGGGACTTGAAGCTGGAGCACTACAATAATCAAGCGCCAGAGCCCGCCGCGATCGAGTCGATGGTCAGGACTCTGGCTCAACCGATGGCACGATAACCTGGAGACCGCCTGCCTGGCGCGTGCTGTAGTTCGCGGTCTCCTGCCTCCCAGGAATCGACTCCACCACGGCCGCCACCGGCCGATTCTGACCGCGAGGACCACGTCCATGGCTCAGTTTTATACACTAGAAGAAGCTGCCCGCGTCCTGGGCATGAGTCCCGAGGAGCTCAAGAGCAAGGCTCAGCACCGCGAGATCCGCGCGTTCCTCGACGGCGGCTCCTGGCGGTTCCGGGTGGTTGACATCGACGAGCTGGCCCGCCGCCGCGGCCTGGGCAGCGACGCCGAGCTGGGGCTTTCGGACCTCGAGGTCCCCGCGGCCGCAGGCGGCGAGAACCTCGATCACCTCGACCTCTCCGAGTTCCAGCTCGGCGTGGCCAAACCCGATCTGGCGAACGAGACGATGGATCTCTCGGCGATGAAGTCCCCCAGCGGCGAGCGACCCGTCTCGGAGTCGTCCGGCGAACAGGACATTCTGTTCGATGACCTCTCGGTCCCCCCCAGCCCGGTGTCCGGGTCGAGCTCGGTGATCATCGGCATGCAGTCCAGCGGCAAGCTGCCCAGCGACTCCGACGTCCGTCTCGTCCCGGACAATGTCAAGGGAGCGAGCGACTCCGACGTCCGTCTCGCCTCGCCCGACCCCGACCTGAAAGAGCCCAGCGACTCGGACGTCACCCTGATCAAGGATGACACCGCCGATCACCACTTCCTCACGCCGGATTCCGGTTCCAGCGAGACGGCCATCCGGTCCAGCCCGATAGTCGGTTCCTCGGCCGAGGTTTCGGCCGCCGAGTCGGACAGCGATTTCGAGCTCAATCCCTCCAGCGATCTCGTCGATGTGTTGCAGCCGGACTCGGGCAGCGATTTCGAGCTCAGCGCCCTGGACGTCAGCGACGAGTTTGAATCGATCCCGCTGCGCCCCAGCGATTCGGACGTGACCGCGGCCGATCCGAACCTCTCGGGAATCAACCTCTCTCGCCCCAGCGATTCGGGAATCAACCTGCAGGGGGCCGGAGCGTACGACCTGGGACATCACGACTCGATCGAGCTGGCGCCCTTGAGCGACGACGAGCTCAAGACCCATAAGTCCGAAACAGGCAAGTCGGGCAAGCCCGCGCCCGCTGCAAAGCCCGGCAAGGCGGTACCAGACAAGGCTGGCCCGGCCAAGGCCAAGCCCTCGCTGGCCGCGACCCCTCCCCCGGCAGTGAAGAAGGGCGAGAAGGATATCTTCGACGACACCGATTTCGAGGTGGACGTGCCCATCTCCGAGGAAGACTCTTCCGACGACAAGACCGCGCAGCTCGAGGCGGTCAGCGATTTCGATCTCGAAGACAGCGACAGCGGGTCGGAGGTCTTCGCGATCGATGAGGAAGAAGTCGATCAGAACGCGGCCACCGCCATGGCCCCCTCGGCCTTTGCCGAAGAGGAGGACGAGGACGACGGCTTCGAAGAGGCTGTCTCGAGCGAGATGGCCACCTCCTGGTCGGCCGACGAGGGTCAACCCTCGGGCGGGCCAGCACCGGCCATGGTCATCTCCCGTGAGGCCACTCCGGAATGGGGCGGCGCCTGGGTTGGCCTGCTCTGCTTCACGACCCTCTGCCTCCTCTTCGCCTCGTTCGTCGCCGTCGACCTGATGCGCAATCTTTACGATTTCCAGGACACTCCGGTAGCCTCCGGAATGGTCCGCAGCATCGCCAGCATCTTCGGAAGCTGACGACCCTTCCTGGGCTTGATCTTCCAGGACGAATCCGCTATCAATGCCCTGGATTCTCCGGATCGACCACTTCGACGACCCGTTTTCGCCCTGCCTGGCGCAAACGGGTCGCGTCGTATCGTTTCGGGTCACCTCATGTCCCGTCCTGTTGCGGGCCACTGATGGCTGATCGTATCCGAAAGGAGTCGGAACGGATGGCTCGTGCCCTTCGTCTCCCGGGGAGAGCGCCCTTTGTCCTTGCCGCCGCGGCCCTTGTGGCTTCCGGCTGTCGCATGGCGCCCCGCCAGGAGGTCGACGACTGCCATCGCCTGAGCCAGACCCTGCGGTCGGAAAACGCCGCACTGAAGGATCAGATGCTGGCCCTGCGCAGCCAGAACCAGGACTTCTCCGAACGCGCCGTCGATGACGCCCGCCGGCTCGCCCAGCTCGAGTCATCCAATCAGCGGCTCGAAACCAGCGTGCAAGCCTACCAGGACGAACGGACGCGGCTGGAGACTGCCTACAAGGAGCTGCGGGCCAGCCTGCCTGGCTCTCTGCAACCACTCAGCTCGAATCAGCAAAGCGGACCGCAGCCGTCTCGACCCCGGCGCGGCAACGATCTGGATCCGGAGCCTGAATCAAGAACGCAGCCGGAGCACGATGCCGACATCAAGCAGGCCGACGGTTCTGCTGCCTCTCCCGGCGCCGGATTCCGTACGCGCTCGGGCAAGGCCGCTAGCAACCACGATGTCTGGCTACCATCGCGGTCCGACGGATCGCCCGATCGCTCTGGCGAGTCTTCCAGGCCCCGCACCGACCCTTGACTTGGCATCTCTCCGACTCGCATAATTCAGCGTTCAAGGTCGATCCACGAAACTCTCGCACACGCCATTCAACGGGAGCGTTCATCCATGCGGAATTCGCTGGCAGCCCTGTATGGAACTCTTCTGGTTTTGAGCACGAGCGTTGCCAATGCGGCGGGTCTGCAGGGCGACTATGTGGAGGCACGAACCGCCGACGTATTCACCGGTCCTTGCATCTCCAACGCCGAGGTCTTCATCTCCGGCAGCGAGGCTGTGATGGCGTGGAAAATCAAGCAGGGGTCATGGAAGGGAACTGACCTGAGTGGGCTGTGCGTCGCCGCGGCCGTGCGGGGCACGACCACCTTCTCCGAGGATCAACCCGACAAGGCCGCGGCCGTCTTGATCGTCGACCAGAAGGCCAGCCCATTGCAGCGCGAGGCCCTGGTGAAGATGGCCCAGGAGCTTGGCGGCGCCCGGCTCAGAAACGTGGTCGCGGTGCAGACGGCCCGGATGAGCCTCAAGCTGGAAGACCACGAGGTATCGGCGGCGGATCTTTCTCACAGCGCTCACGCCCTGCCGCACGCGCCTCGGGCCTCGTTCTGGGCGGCCGGGCTGGCCAACATCGTGACCCGTCCCCTGGACGAGAACGATCATTTCTGCGGCAACGAAGTGATTGCCTACGCCCCGCTTTCGCAGGGAGTGAAGGTGTTGCCCGCGTACACTCTGGGGCATGAGTTCAAGGGCACCGGCCTGAACACCCGCTGGGACGACCCCAACTGCCGCAGCAGCTTCGTCGGCCACTTCTCGCTGTGAGAAATCGACAGTGCTTGAGAAAGAACCACTGCGCCCGGCAGTAAGCCGGGCGGGCGGTGTGATCTCGATAACGAAGAGGAGAGAGTTCTCCCATCCTATCACGCGATGCTTTACCTTCCGATCCTCCGGCGAGCCACGATCGTCTCTCGGGCCGGGCCCGAGGGCGGCAGACGGCCGACGGTTATTGAGGCCAGAGATTGATGCGAGCTTTTTCCAGATGGTGTGCTCTCCTGGTGCTCCTTCCCGGCAGCTTGGCTGCTCAGGAGGCTTACAAGGTTGAGGAGCTGAAGCAGGCTCCGCCTTCATCGATCTCGCCCGAGATCGCCCCGGCCTTGATTGCTCGGGGCTACCGGATCGTGGATGGCCAGGGAAAACCATTTGCCGACCTCTGGTTGCGCAAGTCGATTCCCGCCACGTCCAAGCCCTCCGGGGCCAAGGGCGTGATCCAGTTTCCCTTCCTCGCGGAAAGCGAGCTACTCGGTGCGCTTCAGCTTCACGGCGAGGCCCACGACTACCGCGATCAGGCGATCGCCAAAGGACTCTACACCTTGCGATACGGCCATCAGCCGGTCAATGGCGACCACCTGGGTGTGAGCCCCTTCGGCGATTATGTGCTGCTCTTGCCCGGTGCCAAGGACAAGAGCCTGGCGGCCCTGCCCCGGAATCAACTGGAGACCCAGAGCGCCGAAACCGCCGGATCGAGTCATCCCGCCGTTCTGTTCATGCTCGCCGTTCCCGCGACCGTTGCTGGGACATCGCCGTCGATGATTCACGACGCCGAGAAGAACGTATGGCGGGTGGTCGTCCCGCTCAACCTGAAGGTTCCGGGAGAGTCGAGGTCGATGGTTTATCCCATCTCGATCGTCGTGGTCGGTACCTCCGAGGCTGCCTGAGACTTCCGGCACGTTCGACCGCGCTCGGACGGACCACTTTGAGTAAGCCATGCCGATTCCCCTGCTAATCGCCCTCTTGATTGCTTTCGGATGGGATCTGCCCGGGGACGATGTTCCCGGGCCTTCTGTTTCTTTCCGGCTGATCGAGACGCTCGGCGGAATCTTCCTGATCGCCGCCCTTTCGTTTGGCCTGGGTGGCTGGGTGGCGGCGCAGGTTTCCCATTTTGGCTATGCGTCGGGCCGTGTGTTCCGACGCTATCTGCAAGGCTCGCGCATCCTGACCGTTGCGGGGCTGGCGATCTACGCCTGGATTGTCTACCTGGTCGGCTGGCCCCGGTTGGTCCTGTCAAATTGGGGCCTCCAAGGCCTTGTGCTGGTCGATGATCTGGCGATCCTTCTGCCTTTTTTCGCCATCCAGCTCATCACCTGGAGCGGCCTTTACCTGGCCGAGCGCGCACTCCACGCCGAGCGCGTATTTCCGCGACTGCCGACTTATCTCGCACTCAGGGCGCGGCAGTCGGCGGGGCTGGTCATGCCAGTGGTCTTGATATTCGTTGTCAGGCAAGACCTGTGTCCACGACTCTGGCCCCAGTGGCATCAGAGCCCGGCGGCCGAGCCGATCGAGCTGGCGGTCCTCGGGCTTCTGGTGCTGGCGATCTCGCCGCTGTTCATCCGCCTGGCCTGGCCCACGCGGAGCTTGCCGGCAGGACCCCTGCGCAATCGCCTGGAGCGAGTCGCGCGCCGGGTCGGCTTCCGGTTCAATGACCTTCTGGTCTGGGACACGGGGCATCTCATGGTCAACGCCTGCGTCACCGGAGTGCTCCCCAACTTTCGCTACGTGCTGCTCACCGACGCCCTGATCGATTCGCTGAGTCCCGTCGAGGTGGCCGCCGTCTTTGGCCACGAGCTGGGCCACGTGGCGCACCGGCATCTCCCGTTCTTCGGCTTCTTCTTCCTGGGGAGCCTGGGTTTGCTAGCACTGGCGACCCGCGTCGTCTCGCTGCCGCCGGCCTGGTTCGAGGGTCTTCCCTGGATACCCGCGGACCAGATAGCCCGGGTCGGCGAGTTGGCGGAGGCGGCGCTCATCCTCGGCTCTCTGGGCGTCTTTTTCTGGCTGGTATTCGGTCATCTCTCGCGCCGCTTCGAGCGGCAGGCTGACGTGTTCGGGTGCAAGGTCGTCTCTTGCGGCGTCTCGGAGTGTCCTCCCCATTTCGACTTGGAGGAGGGCACCCACGGTCTCGAGTCCGCAAATTCTCTATCCCCCGAACTTTGCCCCGTCGGTATCCAGATCTTCTCTGATGCGTTGACCAAAGTTGCCGGCCAGAACGGAATCGACGCTACTGCGCGCTCCTGGAGGCACGGCAGCATCGCCAATCGGCTCGACTTCCTCCGGCGATTACAGACTGACCCCGGAGGCGAAAGATTCTTTCAACGGAGCCTGCGCTCTTTCCGCCTGATGCTTTCGGTCGTTCTGCTGATCACGCTTATCGTTGCGGTGCTGACGCGCTCATGGGAATTGCTGGGTTGAGGGCGAGTCTCGAGCGGTCGGTGGCTGACTACCCCGGCGCTTTTCGTGGCGGGTCTTTCCTGTGGCCAACCTCAGGAAAACCCCCACAGAGTCGGTTTGAGCCCGGCAGCAACTTCTGGTATAAGCAGTGCCGCTGCCCGGATTGACCCGTCTTCCGGGTCCCCGCGCGAGTTCGTGCCCGCCCGAACGACAGGGAGGTCGTCATGGTCCGGTGGCCCATTCGCATCAAGCTCATCGTCGGACTGAGCGTGGTCGTGGGAATGATGCTGATCCTCATGGGCGGCTCGATCTTCGGGTTGCATTCATTCCATATCAGTTACCTGACGCAGTCGGATCAGCTTGTGGAAATGGGGGCGTCGGTCGACCTGATCGACCGGGTCTTCCGCCTGCATGCGCCTCGAACCGAGACAATCGAGGAGAAGGAGGAACTGAGCAACCGGGTGCTCGAAGCCCGTGACGCCTTGCTCACGTATTTCCGCTACCTCAAGCAGAACACGATTCGCGGCAACCGGGCCAACAGCGGCCTCGACGAGCTGGGGCTGGCGTTCCTGATCGACGACGACCTGACGGCGATCCTCAAGGAGCTGGAAGGGGACTCCGCGTCGGCAAACCCGGTCTTGCCGGGCACTTCATACTACGTGAACAAGCATCCCGAGATGCTCCCTCAGATCGAACCGGCCACGGACCTGAAGCAGCGGATCGAGCGGTTGAATCACACCGTCATGCTCCTTCCCAAGGAGCTATTTGGGGACTTCAACGACGTGCTGATCATGTCCAGGGTGCAGTACCTGACAAGCCGGGTGATCGTCTGGACCTCGGCTCTCATGGTGCTGGCCATGCTCTGCGGGTTGATGCTGCTGTTTCACCGCTGGGTGCTCTATCCCGTCCGGCTGCTCCAGCGCGGGGTAAGGCGCGTGGCCCGGGGATCGTTTGACTACAAGATCGAGCTCAACTCGGGAGACGAGATGCAGGACCTCGCCGAGGCGTTCAACGACATGACCGCCAAGATCAGCGTGACGTACGCCGATCTGGAGCAGCAGGTGCAAGAGCGCAGCCGCCAGCTCGTCCGGTCCGAGCGGCTGGCGGGCGTGGGGTTCCTGGCCGCCGGAGTCGCCCACGAGATCAATAACCCGCTGGCGTCCATCGCCTTCTGCTCCGAGGCTCTGGAGAGCCGGTTGGGCGGCCTCTTGAGCGCATCGAGCCATCCCGATCAGAACGTCGTTTCAAATTATCTAAAAATGATTCAAGAAGAGGCGTTCCGGTGCAAGAGCATCACCGAGAAGCTGCTCGACTTCTCGCGGTGCAACGACATCAAGCGCGAGCGGACTGACCTGGCCAGCCTGATCCAGGGCGTGGCGGACATGATCCGGCACATCGGTAAGTACCGGGGCAAGACAATACTCTTCCAGCCCAAGGAAGCGGTCATGGCCCACGTGGACAGCCAGGAGATCAAGCAGGTGGTCCTCAATCTGGTAGTCAACGCGATCGATTCGATGGATACCAGAGGAACCTTGCGGATCGAGACGCGGTATCACCAAGGCATGGCCGAGATGGCCTTCAGCGACAACGGCTGCGGAATGTCTCAGGAAGTGCTCGAGAACATTTTCGAGCCTTTCTTCACGAGGCGGCGAGCTGGCAAGGGAACCGGGCTGGGGCTGTCGATCTGTCATCGGATCGTGAGCCAGCATCACGGCGAGATCATGGCGACGAGCCCGGGAGAGGGCAAGGGCTCGACGTTCAGGGTCCGGTTGCCCATTCATCCCTCCGAGATCCCCGAGAGCACGGCAGGCCGGGGTCCATCGCACGGCCCCCCGGAGTCGGCCGTGGCGTCCGCCGCCAGCGGGGTGCACGCGGTATCCTGAAGACCCGGACAGGTTCGACGCAGGCTATTCAGGGAGGAGTTGATGATGGAGAAGATGCGCCAGGGGGGATTACGGGTCTTGTTTGCGGATGACGAGGCGCACCTCCGGGACCTGATGCAGATGGAATTGCCCCGACTGGGCCACGAGGTGACCGTCTGCGCCGACGGCACTGCCGCCCTGCGCGCCCTCGAGCGCGGGTCTTACGACGCGGCCCTGCTCGACATCCGCATGCCCGGAATCAGTGGCATCGAGGTCCTGGGCCTGATCAAGCAGATCAGCCCCGACACGCAGGTGATCATCCTGACCGGCCAGGCCACCGTGGATACAGCCGTCCAGGCGCTCCGGCTGGGGGCATACGATTATCTGACCAAGCCGTGCAAGTGGGCCGAGCTCGAGGTCTTGCTGCAACGCATCGGCGAACGCAGGGACCTTTCCAACAAGACCGCTGCCCTGGAGACCCGGCTCAAGAACGCCGAGGGAGCCCCACTCCTGATCGGCGAGACACCGGCCATGCAGCAGGTCCGGCGCCTGATCGATACGATCGCGCCCTCCGAGGCCACCGTCATGATCCTGGGCGAGACCGGGACCGGCAAGGAACTGGTCGCGCGCAGCCTCCACGAGAAGAGCGACCGCGCCAGCCGCGCGTTCATCCCCGTCAACTGCGGCGCGCTGCCCGAGAACCTGGTCGAGAGCGAGCTCTTCGGCCATCGCAAGGGGGCCTTCACCGGTGCCGATGCGAACCGCAAGGGGCTTTTCGAGGTCGCCAATGGCGGCACGCTCTTCCTCGACGAGGTCGGCGAGCTTGACAAGAGCGTGCAGGTCAAGTTGCTGCGGTTCCTCGAGTCTGGAGAGATCCGCCGCGTGGGCGAAAACGAGCCCTTCCGGGTCGACGTGCGCGTTCTCTGCGCCACGAACCGCGATCTTCGCGAGATGGTGAAGAACGAGCTCTTTCGCGAGGACCTGTTCTTCCGCCTCAACACCTTCGAGATCTTCCTGCCCGCCTTGCGCGACCGCAAGGCCGACATCGCCGAGCTGGCGAGCCACCTGCTCACTCGCTACGCGGCGCGGCGGGGAATGATCGAGTCATCGTTCAGCCCCGAGTCGCTCGAGATCCTCGCGGCTCACGACTGGCCGGGGAACATCCGCGAGCTGGCCAACGCCATCGAACGGGCGTCGATTCTCGCCGGCAATGGCTCGATCCGTGCCGAGCACTTGCCGACCCAGTTCCCCGCCCGAGCCAGGACGCAGCATTCCGCGGCGGCCCACCCGCCGATCGCCTCGCCCCACTTCACAATCCCCGAGGGCTCGCCAACCCTGCGTGACATCGAGATGAGCTACATTCAGGCCGTTCTCGAGAAACACAACGGCAACAAGCCCGCCGCGTCCAAGGAGCTCGGAATCAGCCTCAAAACGCTCTATAACAAGATCAATCAGCTTCAACAGACATGAAGACCTAAACTGAAAACTGCTTCCCCGGGGCCGGCCGGGCCGAACAGGAACAGAGGATTTCTGTGTCTTGATGCGGATTGACTCTCTCCTCTGCGGATCGGCGGATGCACAGCTAACCGCCGCTGGCCGCTACCGCATCTTTCAGCTTGCGCGCAAGCCCGAGCATGCCCACTCTGCGCGCCAGGTCGGCCATCTGCCTGCATCGCGATGGCGACATCATCGCCATCACCGCCGGCAAGCTCGCCGTCCGGCTCTCGGACGAGGAGCTGACCGCACGCCGCAAGGCGGCTTGGATACCGCGCTCGGTTCACTTCACCACGGGATGGCTGGCACGCTAAGCGAAGCTGGCCACGAGCGGTGATACGGGGGCGATCCTGGGGTGGAGTGATTGATCGCCGGGGACTGATGCGGCCGAGCCGGGGGCTCGGGGGGTCGTGCACGCCGGAATCAACCTCCTCCATCGGCCACCGATGCCGGTCGGGTTTCCTGCTTCTTGCGGTCCCAGAGTTGTCTCAGGGCGTCGTCAACCTGTTGCGGGGTGATCTGATGCAGACAGGGATGACCATAGGGGCAAAGCTCGGTCAGCCAGCAGGGTGCGCAGGCAACGGGCGAGTAGAGATTAATGTTCCCAGGGTACGACGAGCAGAAAGGTTCTTCGTAACCTCCGTAGATGACCACAGCAGGGGTTCGGAGGGCCGCTGCCAGATGGACGGGTCCGCTGATGGGCCCGACATGCAGATCGGCCGCGGCCAGAACCGCCGACAGCTTCCCGAGCGAGAGCTGGCCGAGCAGGTCAAGATACCGCTGGGGATCGCGTGATTGTGCTCGGGGGATCTCCGTGCCGGTTTCGATCACGGATGACCAGCGTCCCAGCCGACTGATTAGTTCTTCCCAGTGGGGCTCGGGCCAGGTCTTGTTGGGAGTCCACGGCCCAGCCAGACGATTAAGAGCGATCCAGGGCCGTGGTCGATCGCGCCAGTCGTGGACATAATGGTCGCGAAGCGAAAGATCGACGATGCAGGACGGCCAGTGATCCCGAACGTCAATTCCCAGAATGTCACCAAAAATTTCTGCGATATGCCGCCGGACAGGAACCAATTTCTCGTAGCGCAAGAAAATGCATCGGCCCGTGGGCGCCTGGTCCACCGGGCGGACCTCGTCGATGAACGGAAGTCCGCGTACCAAGTCGGTGAAATGGGTATAAAAGAAGATCCGGCATTTCGGATTCAGCTCTTTGACCCGGCGCAACGCGGGCGTGGCCATGAGGACATCGCCCAGGGCACCCTCACGCACCACGTGGACCTCGGCCTTGCGGTAAGGAGCCAGCAGGGGAATCCGATTTCGCACCGGACGCCAGACCTGGGTCAAAGACCGGTATCCTCGGCGATAGAAATAACGAAGCGTCGGTCTTCGGCTCAAAGGCGCCGGGTTCAAACTCATTGCGCTTTTCTACCTCCGCCAACAAACCCCGCCGGCTCTGGGCTCGAGAAGCCCCGATCAAGGTTTGCTTTCAAAAGATCAATACGGATTCTAATTCATACACAAGAGAAATGACCAGTATCCACCGCCTCCGGCACACGTGCAGCAATTCCGCAACGGGCTTTTTTCTGAGTCGTCAACGTTTTGTCCGGGTTTGAGTTATCAGGGATGGCCCGCGACCGAGCAAATTCGCATTCGGTCGCGTCCTTGACTTTTATCTCCTGCACTGACGTACAATTCCGTTATCAGAACAGGAGACCCCCCATGACTTTACGTGCTCTAAGCCGCCGCGATATCGTGTCGATCACAGATTGCACAATGGATCTCGATGCCATGCCCCGATTCACGATCGGAATGCCCACGTATAACAGGTGCGACCTTCTGGCCCATGCACTGCAGGCGGCTCTCGGCCAAACGTTCCCCGATGTGGAGGTCCTGGTTTGCGACGATGCCTCGGCGGACCGAACGCCCGATGTCGTTCGATCGTTCGGGGATCGGGTTCGATATCACCGCAGTGAGACCAATATCGGCATGTGGCCCAACTTCGCCAGGGCGGTGGAACTAGCGAAGGGCGAGTATTTCAGCTGGCTTCAGGATGACGATCAGATTCATCGCGATTTCGTGGCCCGTGCCTTGCAAACCTTCGCTAAGGACTCGGACATTGTCTTTTACTCGGGATTCGCTCTCCACGCCCATTCCTCGACGTCCATGCACTGGGCACCTCTCATTGGCCCCATGTTCGACGTGAACTGGATGGGCGGCGAAGTACGCCTCATGGATGGGGCTGCCGTGGCCCCACTATTACACATCCTCAACATCGCAACTCCTCCCATGATCGCGTTCCGGACCGACGTGCTTCGGCGGGCGGTTCGCCACATCCTGCCCGGTTGCGACCTCTTCAACGAGAACGTCATCATGGCCTCTGTCCTGGCTGAAGGGAGTCTGGCGATCGATCCTTGGGTCTGCGCCTTCCACCTGGCGCATGAAAAGCAGGTCAGCCGGATCATAGAGTGTGATCAAGACGAGCAGCGCAGGCAATGGCGGTTGCTGGCCAAGTTTTTTGAGGGTTTCCTGCCCCAGCTTCCTGAAGGATGGGAGCAGCGGTTCAAGGACGCGGTCAGCGGGATCTCCGTTGCGAATCGCGTGCATCTGCTCAACTGGGCGACGACTTGCGCCGGCGACTGGGGGACAGCTCCGGCGACGGCGCGCGATCTCAGGGATATGATCATCGAAACCATACCAATGGATCAGAGACACCAGGTCCCGTCATGGGTCACTGCCAGGTGGACCCCCATCAAGCGACTCAAGCAGAGCATCAAGAAGGTCACACCAACCGCACTCCAGAGAATCATCAAGGCCACGCGCGGTTGAGCTTGATCGGTGGAAGCCGCTCTCCGTCGTTTCCGCGCCCGGACAGCGATCACCTGTTGACGGTGCTCAAATCCTTTGCCAGTAGCCCTGCCGCTCGCGCTGGAGCTCCGAGATTCGCTGGGTGAGATGTGTATGGAGATCCGCGGGGCTGCGGGGAGTCGGCTTAGGTTCCAGTGGCTCTCTGGAGTGATCGGCAGCCGGGGTAGTCGGAGCACCAGCCGCGGAAGGGGAAGTTCCGTCAGGCAATTTTGCCACATTATCCTTACCGGCTCGAGGCTGGGAAGGTGGCGTGCCGGCTTTGGCTCGAGCAAACCCGTTCTCTTTCCCTTTGATGAAGATTGACACTCTCCTGTGCGGATCGGTGGATGCACCGCTAACCGCCGCTGGCCGCTACCGCATTTTTCAGCTTGCGCGCAAGCCCAAGCATGCCCGCTCTGCGCGCCAGGTCGCACATCTGCTCCCAGGAGAGGATTTTCAGGGCCGACGTGAACGCCCTGGGATGAATGCGGGCAAACCACGCCAGGAGTTCCAGCGCACCCACGGGCGGCACTTTGTCGTGAGGCGCCAATCTTGCACCGTTAACCAGATCGATCACGTATTGAGACAGAAACTTGTCATGGTCTCGTAGCAGGTTGCCCAGGCCGTAACGGTCGATGAGCGTCTGCTGCACCATAAGGCTTTCACGCGTGCCGGTTCCCTTCCGCAAGGCTCGGGTGCGGACGTTGACTTGATGTTGACGGTAATAGTTCAAGGGCATTGAGACAAACGCGATGTCCGACAAATGAAGGACATTGATGTACCCCATCCAATCACCGCACAGGCGCATATCGGTAGGCGCCCCTCCCGCACGTTCGAGAGTTTCACGTCTCCAGAGCACGGCACTCGCGTTGGGGATTGTGTTGTGCCAGAACATGTAGTTCTTGCACTCATCATGGCCCGCGTTGACGTAGTCCTCGCTCCAGTGTGAACTGTGATCTCGATGTTCCAGCAGATCTCGATAGTTCCCCAACGGTTTACCGTCCTGGTCGACGGTCCACGACTGACACACGACGAGTCCAACGTTGGGGTGCCGATCCAGTCGATCGACGAGCGTCTCCAGCAGCGCGGGGTCCGCGTAATCGTCCGATTCGGCGAACCAGAGATATTCACCTTTAGCCTGGCTGAGCCCCAGGTTCCACTGTTTGAAGGTGCTACCACTGTTTTCTTGGTTGAAGATCGTCTTCACGCTCTGGTTCTTGCGGTACGCCCCAATGATTTCGCGGCTATTGTCCGTGGAAGCATCGTCGAGGATGAGGAGCTCGAAGTCCTGAAACGTCTGGGCCAGAATGCTATCGATGCGTATCGGCAGGTACCTTGCGTGATTGTAGTTCGCCGTCACGACCGTGACTCTAGGCATGTTGCGGGTCCTCGGTGGTGTCAAGCAGCGCGGCAGAACCTCGTCGACCGCATTCAGGCACAGTCCCAGGGTCAATTCGCTGACCGGATCTATGTGTCGAAGGATGCGGCAATGCCGTCAGTCGACATAAAGTCAAGTGTAGAACGGGATTAATCCCACGTCAAGTGACGCCCCAGGAGGCTGACTCCAGGAGTCTTGACCGCATTAGCCAGGTGGGCCAGCCCGCCGCAAGAGCACCAGGTTAGTGGCCTGGAAGACGTTCTCGCTGACAAAGGCAACACACCGGTAACAGCGGTCTGCATCGAAACTCGAGAACGGAAACTGATCCCCGATCCAGAGGTCTGTCAAGTACCGGCCCCGCTCTTCCGAAGAACGAACTCGTTAGCCTGCTTCAACGTGGTCTCGTTGTCGTAACTCAAGCGGTCGCGCTAGGACAAGAGGATCTCCAGGAAATCGAGTTGCGTCCAGACATGTTTAGAATGCTGTAGTCCTTCTCCATCAACGCCTTGGATTGCTCTCGAATCGCACCCTCCCCCTCCCCCTCTTCCTTATCGACGAGGCGCACCCGGTCCTCAAAATGCTGCATCCTCGAGTGAGCCGGACCGATCTCAGGCTTGCGGCTGATGAACACCTCGATGAATTTCCCCTCGATACCCTGCCGCCTGTCATGCAGGTGAACTGCGGTCGTCGTCAAACCCGAACAGCGATACACGAAATCAGTGAGATCCACACCCCACTCCGTGACGACCAGGGATCCTTTCGCGTCGATTGGGTTTCCATGGTAGTCGGCTTCTGCGAGATGGCGGACCGTGCCGTCAGGCTGGCGAACCGCCCGGACGAGCGTCGGCTTCCAATAGTACCAGGGGACGGTGAAGACGTGAGCGCCCCCGGGCTTGAGCGTCCGCGCCACCTCGGCGAACCCTCGCGCGGGGTCCAGAACATGCTCAAACACATCCTGGGTGATCACCATATCGAAGCAGGCGTCCGGGAAGGTCTGTTGTTCCAGGTTCTCACTTCGGTATCCGTCCTTGACGCTTCCCGCGGGGACATCCGGATACCAATGGGTCTGGACGCACCCCCTGCATTCCCTCGCCAGCTTTGCAGATGAAGAGCCTCCCGGAGAAGACTCGTGAATCTCCATTTGGCGCCAGCCGGGGAAGAACGTTTCCAGAACTCTAACAATGGCGCGCCATCGCGGAATACCGCGGCAGCGGGCACATTTGAGCTGATCGCGAAGCCATTCACCTTACGTGCAGAAGACCGAACGATGCTCACAGATCGGGCAGAAACCGAAGACAACTTGGCGACGGATTACATGAGGCAGGACGTAGCGTGACCATCGCCAAGCGGATCTAATCCTCGACATTATAAGCTGGCTCCGGCGATGCGTGAGGGCCCACCCTGCGGAAAGTGTTGCCGAACATGAACCCTGATTCTACCAATTTGCGGGGTCAGTGGATGAGTCACACGCCGCAACTTCTGGTGGTACAGACCCGCGGCACTGTGTTATCCTCGTTCCGACGGTGTGCAGTGAGCCGTCCGGGCAGTCCCCCCCGATGATTGAACCAAGGAGATCTGCAATCGATGTCCAATGGATCCGTCATGAACTCGAGATCCCATCCTATGCTTGACGCGGACCCGGTCCGCCTGATCGCGTTCTATCTGCCGCAGTTCCATCCTATCCCCGAGAATGAGCAGTGGTGGGGCCCGGGATTCACGGAGTGGACCAATGTAACCCGGGCTCGTCCGCAGTTCAAGGGTCACCAGCAGCCCCACTTGCCGGCCGACCTGGGGTTTTACGACCTCCGGCTCCCCGATACCAGGCGGGCCCAGGCTGACCTCGCTCGGGAATACGGGATCACCGGGTTTTGCTACTATCATTACTGGTTCACGGGCCGCCGCCTCCTGGAGCGGCCCTTTAGCGAGGTCCTGGCGTCGGGTGAGCCCGACTTACCTTTCTGCCTGTGCTGGGCCAACGAGCCCTGGACGCGCACCTGGGACGGGCTCGAACGCAACGTGCTGATGGATCAGAGCTACACGGTCGAGGACGACCTGATGCACATCCGCTGGCTCTGCAATGGGTTCCGCGACCCTCGGTACATCCGGGTCGAAGGCCGGCCGCTGTTTCTGATCTATCGTGCTGGGAACCTCCCAAACAGCGTGCGGACGACATCGATCTGGCGTGAAGAGGCCATCCGCCAGAGCGTGGGTGAGCCGTTCCTCTGTCGGGTCGAGTCGTTCCCGATGGACAAGGGCGTCGACCCGCATGCGACGGGGTTTGACGCCGCGGTCGAGTTCGTGCCCGACTCGGCGTTCATGGGGCATAGAGTAGGGCCGACAGGATACCGCCAGCTCGACCGTGTCCTGCGCAAGGGCAGAATCGCGCGGGGCTACGAGGTAAATAACGTCCACTCATACGAGACGCTTGCCCGCCGGGCGCTTGCCAGGCCCCCGTGCGGTTACGAGCAGTTCCGCTGCGTGACTCCGTCGTGGGACAACAGCGCCCGCCGCGCCACGAAGGCCACGATCATGGTTGGTTCGTCCCCCGAACTCTACCGGGAATGGCTCGAAGGGATTGTCCGCCAGACGCTCTCCAAGCCCCCTGATCGCCGGATCGTGTTCATCAACGCCTGGAACGAATGGGCCGAAGGGAACCACCTCGAGCCTTGCCAGCGCTGGGGTCGCGCCTACCTGGAAGCGACCCGGAAGGCCCTCCCGGCCGGCTCGCGACCGATCGGTAGACGCGTGCTGGAACCGCGGTAGGCCTCCCCTGGCGAATCAGCCGCGCAGTAAGGATCCGAGTTTGCCGTTCAATACAGGGAACCCGGCGATTGAGCCGTGGACTTTCCCCGATGTAGGGAACGACTCGCCCTCTTTTGAGTCATTGGGGCCTACGGCCGACAAGGAGCCTCAGTTCGCCTCGAATCTTCGGCACTTGAACGCGGTCTGTGAAGTTGGCGCACATGCGTTGACGGGCCAAGGCGCCCAGCAGTGCCCGTTTCCGCGGGTCTGCGGCCAGGTCGGCTCAGCGACGGCACCCAAACCCGGCCGATGAATCTGACGTGGAAACACCTATGCTCTGAACGCGAAAATGGAAAGCCTGCCATCGCTACCACCAATGATCTCGCGCCAAAGAAGCGGCGACGGCGAACCACTGAGCGCATGAAGGTGCATCCGGAACCCCGCTTTTGTCAAGGCTGCCATCAGGGTATCCAATCGCTGCGGACGCTCGAAGATGGAGTAGTAGGTCACGATCAGATTCTGCACCTGGCCCAGAAGATCGGCGCAATCGAGCAAGACATCGACCTCCGACCCCTCGATGCTGAGTTGTAAAAGATCGACCTTCTGCGTTAAGTAATCTCGTAAGCGGCAGGTCTGCACCTGGATTACGTCGTCGCCGGTGGCTCCCTCCCAGATTCGCCCGCGGGTCTCGTCATGGCGAACAAACGCGATCGTTGTCTCGCGGTTCCAGACAGCCTTGGGAATCAGTCGAACGTCTTGGGCTCCCCACGACTCGCAGTTCCGCTTCAATATCTCATAGACGCGCGGATCCGGCTCGAAAGCGGTGATCTCGCTCTCCGGGTAGAGCTTCTTGAAGTAGCAGACGCCCAGCCCGATGCCAGCCCCACAGTCGAGGACTCTGGGGGGATCCCCCGCCGCGACGAAGCGATAGACTTCCTGATCAAACAGGGCCTGCTTCTTCAAGATGAAGCGGTGCCCGTCCTGGAATTCGAGCTGGGGGCCGAGCAGAGTCGTGCTGGCGGGTTGATTCGGGGGCAACGTCAACAGACGATGCGTCTCGCGGTATGAGGGATCGAGGTGGATTCTGGCCCTGTGCTTGAGGCGTTCGAGTGTCTTTGATTGTAACGAGCGAGACACACGAGCCCTAACATCCCAGCCGAACAGAGACCGCATCCGGCGCGGGGAGACTTTGTTTGACTCGCCGATCTCGAAGCGGGCCCACTCGACGTCGGCCCTCGCCTCCCGTGGGTGGCAGAAGAACTGCGGGCAGTGTTGCCGCAGCGCCTTTTCAGAAATCGCAGCAAGCCCGGGTTCGAGCAGTTTGGGGTGATACATCCACAGGTGGTCGTTCTTGAAGTCCTCCGCGCGGTAGCTTGCGAAGGGGCCGTAGATCGAGGGTTTCGCGCCGAAGTAGGCGGCATACACAAGGTGGGAGCCGAAGCCGTTTGTCGTCACGTACTCGAAGCTGGACATGAGAGACTGTATACGTTTCAGGGCATTTCGATCCACATAAACCGCGCCGGTGACGAGCGGGAAACCTCTGTCCCGGAAAGCATCCACCCAGTAACCGCGCTTCCAGCAGCTCGGGTGTATACAGACGACGACTTCTGTGAACTCGGAGCGGACGGCGGCGATCGCCTCAGCGTATTCATCAAACTTCCAGGAGTGGGTTGTGAAATGGAGGCTATGGACCGGCATCACGAGCAGGCTGCCTGAACGGCGCCGGACCTCGCTGGGCGGGAGATAGACCACTGGCAACCCGATCGCCAAGAAATTCTCGTAACCGCAATCCCGCAGGAACTCTTCCTCATCCTTGCGGGCGACCCAGTGGTAACCCTCCGGCTTCGTCCTCATGCCCAGAATCAAGTCGGGGTGAAGCATCTTCCGATAGCAAGGGTTCCACCCATGCACCCACGTGCCTCGTATGGCACTTGGAGCACTCTTGAAACCACAGTAGGCCGCCGCAATCGCGGTCGCGCCGTATGCCGCGGAGCCCCCCCCGGTCCTTTCTGCAAGGCAAGAGATTAACTCGATTTCAGGCAAGCAAAGGGGCTCGTGCAAATCTATGCCCTTTTCGACTACAGTCATGCGAATGATCCCAAATCTCAGACAAAGGGAAGCGGTTTTCAGACGGGCAACAATTGAGTCTGCGGAGCTTGTTACCCGCGGGTCCCACCTTGTTACCTGACGAGATTCCAGCTCAACGGCGTACCCTTGGCGATGTCCCGCGCCGCGCGTCGGCCCAGGATGTTGGGGAGGTACTTCGGTGGCAATCCGTGGGCGGGGCGGATCGAGCGCACGTTCTGCCCGGTAAACACTTCACCCGACCGGACGTCCTCCACAATGTATAGCGAGCGGCGGAAGACGCGGCTGGCCTCGTCTCTGCCGGAGAGGCCGTAGTGGACCGTTCCGAGGGCCTTCTCCGCCGTACGGACTCCCTCGACCATCGCCCGGAACTCGTGCGGTTCCAGCGAGAAGGCACTGTCGGGGCCGGGCTCGGATCGCGACAAGGTGAAGTGCTTCTCGATGATGCAGGCACCCAGGGCCACCGCCGCGACGGGCACGGCGATGCCCAGCGTGTGGTCGGACAGGCCCGCCGGTGCGCCGAACGCCTCGGCCAGGTGCGGGATCGTTCGCAGGTTCATCTCTGCGGGCGGGGCCGGATAGGCGCTCGTGCATTTGAGGAGGCCCACACCGGCGTCGCTCACCTTTCGCACCGCCTCGACCGCGTCGGCGATTTCGGCCAGGGTCGCCATACCCGTGGAGAGAATGACCGGCTTGCCGGTTCCGGCGATCTTTTCGACCAGCGGCAGATCGACCAGCTCGAATGACGCCACCTTGTACGCCGGCACGCCCATGCTCTCGAGGAAGTCGACCGCCGTGGGATCGAACGGTGAACTGAACAGGTCCAGGCCCAACTCATCGGCTACGGCTTTCAGCTTCGGCTGCCAGTCCCAGGGAGTGTACGCGTCGGCATGGAGGTCATGCAGGGTGCGCCCGTCCCACAACGTCCCGCCGCCGATGCGGAACTCGGGACGGTCCGAACGGATGGTCAGAGTGTCCGCCGTGTACGTCTGCAGCTTGACCGCGTCGGCCCCGCACTCGCGGGCGGCGCGAACCAGATCCGCCGCCTGCTCGAAACTGCCGTTGTGGTTGGCCGACATCTCGGCGATCACGTAGGCGGGTCGCCCAGGGCCGATCTCGCGGCTGCCGATCTTGAACGAGGTGATCATAGATTGTCGCCTCCAGGGTCTGCAGGGGCAGTCATGAATCATCCCTCCCGTGTACCAAGGCCACGTGATCCTGGGGACAACTTGTCTCGCCCGGAGATGGCCGGAACGAGGCCCGCGTGAAAGCCTTGATCGAAGATTGATTGTCATTGCGAATGTACGCGATGATGCGGGAGAGCGTCGGCCAGTGCTCGAACGCCCTCCGGCACCCGACCTCGATCGCCCGAGGACCCAATCCTATTCCTGTATATGATCTTGCAAGATGAATCGATATGACCGCCTCCGCGTTGTTCAGGTCCAGGCGTAGCGACCCAGCGGGTATCCCATCGTCGGAGAGGACAATGAACACAAGGTGCCGGGAGTGGTCGAGGACGGACTCGAACCAGGCCTCATGCTCCTCCCAGGTGACCGCTCGCTTGCTCGTGCTCAGCGAGACGATCCAAGGGTCGTTCCTCCAGTCGAAGAGCAAACGGATATCCGAGGCGTCGGCTGGCCGCAAACATGGGGCTCGAGTTTCAGCGGTGTTTGATTGCATACGTTTTCTTAAGTGGACTCTCAGTGGGTCATGGGTCTCGTCATGTACTCGCCGCTCGAGCAAACCACTTGGGCGTCCGGATCGCGCTCACGCCACCGCCTCTTGGAGTGCTTGGACGACACGTCGCCCCCCGTCCCCGTCCACCAACTCCTGACCAAGAGAACCCATGGCCCGGCGTGCGACCTGATCACTCATTAGACCTGCCAGGGCCTCGACCAGTTCTTCCTCGGCAAGGCGAGTGTGCCATCCGAGATTTTGCACGACGCCGTGGGCGGACAGAGTCTCCGCGAGCTCGACCTGATTGTCGGCAACAATCACCGTCAAGGCGGGCAAGCCCATGAACGCCAACTCCCAGGTCGTGGATCCTCCGGCGGTCACGACCACATCAGCCCACGCCATCAGCTCCGCCATGTCACGCACATCACTCAGCAATCGCGTGGACTGCGGTGCTGACGACGCCGCCGACCTGAGAGCCGGTAGATTCGGATTGCTCGGCCCCACGACCACCGCAGCTTGCCAGTAGGTCGATGCCAATTTTGCCAAAGCAGCCATCGCTTTCAAGGTGACGTTCGCGGGGTCGACGCCCCCGAACGTCACAAGAACGTTCGTGGCTTGCCGAGCGTGACTATGCTTCCATCCCCGCCACTTCCAGAATTCCCGACGCAGCAAGACATAGCGGGGGCCGAGAAGCAGCCGGACCCCCGGCTCACGGCTCGCGTAAAGCGTCCCGTGGGCATTCAGATTCTGATTCAAGACCGCATCGGCCCAGTAATGCCCGGCATGCCCGTAATCATCGATTACGAGCACCCGCAATCCGGCGTCTTTGAGTACACGTTGATAGTTCCCCATGAATTGATACCCGTCAACGACAGTCCAGACAGCCCCCAGATCGCGAGCCAGCGCAGCCGTCGCGCGGGCATCCGCGTCACTCCCCGCCTCGGCCACCAGGCGATGGATCGACAACCCCTCCGCGACCAACCGATCTTCCAGTCCGCCTGGGCTCAGGGCCGTCGCCAGGACCGCCTCTCCGCCTGCCTCACGCCAAGCCTGAGCTAAAGCCAAGCAGCGCATGACGTGACCGGTCCCGATCTCGGGCGCGGCGTCGGCTCGGATCAATAATTGATTGCCCCTAGATTCCATAGGTTATTGGACAACTTTCTGTGGCACATGGCGATTGATTTCGAGCCATTGCGGATTCTCTTTCAGGAGTGTCAGCACTTCCTGCCATGTGAAGCTGTCGTGGCCGAACTCCCTGTAAATGCGCCGCACCAGATCGAAATCCTCGGGGGTGTCGACAGTCCAGCGCATACCCGACAGGTCACGGTCGTTGAGCACGCCGTGAATGACAAACCGCTCCGGGTGATGGTGCAGAAACTGGTTCACATGCTCACGCCAGGCGGGGTTCTGGTCTTCCTGCCAGAGCACCTTCAAGGTCTCAAACCAGAATGCCTCGACGTCCAGACCTCGCGGATACGTCCGCCGAGGCAGGACGTTACAGGCGTAGTCCGCCGGAGGGCAGCGGTTGAGCAGTTCACGGACCACACGGTCGATGACTTCCGGCTCGATCAGTGGGCAATCGGAGGTGACCCGGACCACGAGATCTGCTCGGTGTTCCTGAGCCGCCTGATAGTATCGATCCAGGACGTCGTCTTGGCTGCCACGAAAGCAGGGCCAACCTCGGTCAGCACATAGGGCGGACAGAATGTCATCGGCCGGTTCAGTGGTCGTGGCGATCACGACTTCGTCGAGTTCCTCGGCACGTTGCATACGGTGAACCACGCGGGCGAGCATCGGCTCGCCGGCCAGATCGAGAAGCACCTTGCCGGGAAGTCGACTGCTGCCCATGCGGGCCTGGATGATCGCGAGAACCTTGGGGCGGCGGTCCATGTCAATACTCCCCTAAGGTCTCTCGTAGGGCGTCTGCGACGCGGTCGACGTCGCGGTCGGCCATGGCAGGGAACAGCGGCAAGCTCAAGCAGCCAGCATAAAATGCCTCGGCCCGTGGGAAGTCACCTTCGCGAGTGCCGACGTGCTTCTGATACCAGGGTTGCAGATGCACGGGGATGTAGTGGACCTGGCAGCGGATGTTACGGGCCGCCAGGGCATCGAAGACCCGCCGCCGTCGTGCCGCCCCACCTTCAATCCGGGCGATCATCAGGTGGTACGACGACCGCTTCCCCGGCTCCTCCAGCAGCAGAGTCAGGTCGTCGGAGAGGTCGGCCAGGGCCTCGACGTAGCGCCCGACCAGTGCCCGCCTTCGCTCCACGAACCGGCCCAGCTTGCGCAACTGCGACAGGCCCAACGCACATTGGATGTCCGTGATGCGATAATGGTAGCCGAGTTCGTGTTGCTCGTAATACCACGGGCCGTCGTTGCGGGTGAGCATTGACGCATCGCGCGTCACGCCATGGGTGCGCAACCTCTGGAGCCTGGCACACAGTTCGGGCGAGTTCGTCAGGACGGCACCACCCTCTCCCGTCGTGATGTGCTTGACCGGGTGGAACGACAGGATGGCCAGATCGCTATGTGTGCAGGAGCCAGCTTTGAACCACCGTCCGTCGTCCAAGTAGCTGGCCCCCAGTGCGTGGGCGGCGTCCTCGATCACCACCGCCCCATGCCGCCGCGCGACCGCCTGGATCGCCGGCAGGTCGGCCGGCTGGCCGGCGAAATCGACGGGTATGATCACCTTGGGTTTGCGGCGACTGCACGCCTCGTCCAGGGCGGCGGGGTCGAGGCAGGTGGTTCGCGGGTCGATGTCCGCGAAGCCCGGGGTTCCCCCGCAGTAGGCGACGCAATTGGCTGAGGCCACGAACGTGATCGGGCTCGTGATCCCGAAATCGCCAGGTCCGACGCCCGCGGCCAGGCAGGCGAGGTGCAACGCCGCCGTGCCGCTGCTGACGGCGACGGCGTGGCGGACCCCGCACGACTCGGCTAAAGCTTCCTCGAAGGCGCCGACTATCGGTCCCTGGGTCAGCCAGTCCCCGTTCAGCACGCGCAACACGGCTTCACGATCGTCCTCCTCCAGGCACTGCCGCCCGTACGGAAGCACGAGGGGGCGATTGCTGGGCTCATCGCTTTGTTCCAGCGGTTGCTTCACGCTTTCCCTCCGAGCCTCATTAAGGAATCGTCGCGTGCCCGACGTTCACTCCGAGCGAGGAGTCGCCAGCGGCCAATCGCCGGCGGACTTCATCGGCCACGTCGATCACTTTGATGTTCTTACCCCGAACTGCGTCCTCGACATCGGGGCCGTACTCGGACTTCTTCCATGACTCGATGGCGTAGGCCCGCGTCTTCAAATAAGATAGGTTTCGCTCCAGGTGGTCGTGAATTCCAGCGCGCGGTTCGCCGCGGCTCGGCGTAAATCCAGGGAAGGAGTCGCAACATGGTAGCCGCACCGGCGTGGTCGGTGCGCAGGTTCCAGACGACCAGGTCGCTAACCCGAGTGCGCACGTTCACCGGCTTGCCCATCGGATTGGATACTGCGTTCTGTGACCTGGGGATGACCCGCAGGCCGCCCGAATGCCACGAATGATCTTGCAGGTACAGACCGAAGCGGATCTGTGTGTACCTCCCGTTCCAGTCGGGCGCATTACCGTCCGCGCGATCTGCATTGTCCTTGTGGAAGTCGAAACTCTGCTGGCCGATGTTGCAGGTACTGTCTCCGTAATAGACCGGTGTATCTCCGAGGATCTGGGCGGCAATGCTCAGGACTCGGTCGTCCAGTAAGACCTTCCGCAGGTGTGGGTGGGACAGTAAATCGCCCCGCCGCCGATTCTCGAGGGCGTGGCGGCGGAACTTCTCAACTTCGGCCTTGGGAAAAACATCGCGAACAAGCAGGTAACCTTGATCCCAAAATCTCGGGACATTGATGCGAACATCGGGTTGCACGGTATGTTCCTCCGGCGGGTCCAGGGATTGCTTTCCAGAGCATTGATCTAGCCTGTCAGAGTACACCGACTGGGATAGACGCCCCGTAACCGTTTCCGGCCCACGCTTGCCGCAAGTCGTCCGTCCCTGGCACGTTCAGCTCGAGGATCATCCGCTTCATATCCTCGGGCTCGACCCAGCGGTCGTTGGCGCCGCTGGTGTAGGAGAAGCCGGCCGGGCACGAGCGCATCGAGCCATAGCCATTGACTGAAGGATCCCAGAAATTAAGTACGGGCTGGATGATGTAGTGGGTGCCGCAGTCCAGCGTGTTGTGCCCCGACTCGGGCTCGACCATCATCTCGTGCAGCTTCTCGCCGGGCCGGATGCCGACGATCTCCTGACGGCACGCGGGGCCCATCAGGTTCGCCAGGTCGACGATCCGCATGCTGGGGATCTTGGGGACGAAGATCTCGCCGCCGTGCATGGAGTGCAGTGCGTTGAGTACGAAGCAGGCCGCCTGGGTCAGTGTGATCCAGAAGCGGGTCATCTCCGGGTGGGTGATCGGCAGCACCCCGGTCTTGCGCCGCTCCAGGAAGAACGGGATGACGCTGCCGCGGCTACCAACGACATTCCCGTAGCGGACGATGGCGAAGCGGGTCTCGCGCGGCCCGCTGTAGCTGTTGCCGGCCACGAAGAGCTTGTCGGAGCAAAGCTTGGTCGCCCCGTACAGGTTGATCGGATTGGCCGCCTTGTCGGTGCTCAGCGCCGCTACCCGCTTGATCCCCGTGTCAATGGCCGCGTCGATGACGTTCTCTGCCCCCACGACGTTCGTCTTGACGAACTCGAAGGGATTGTATTCAGCCGCCGGCACCTGCTTGAGCGCCGCGGCGTGGATGACGTAGTCAACGCCCTCGAAGGCGCGCTTGAGCCGGTCCTTGTCGCGCACATCGCCCAGGAAGAAGCGAAGGACCGTGCTCTGGGATCGGAACTTCTCGGCCATGACGAATTGCTTGTACTCGTCGCGGCTGAAGATAATGATCCGCCGCGGAGAGGCGTGCTCCAGCAGGAGGCTGACCAACTCGTTGCCCAGCGACCCGGTACCGCCGGTGATGAGGATGGACCTGCTGGCGAAAAACTCGGGCTGGAAGATTTGTTCAATCATGGGCACCTCGAAAAACGTGCTGTTGCTCTTCGCCAATCTCCGGTATGTGCGTCCATTCGCTCGGGCAGTACACCTCGGACTTGCTGAAGGAGTAACGCTCGAAATAGGGATTATGCCCGGTCACGTCGGCGCCGACCACCGTGAGTTGAATCGCACTGTCGACCATGTCATCCGCCGCTTGACCTTGGCGCTTCAAGAAGAGGCCGAGGGCGTAGGAGCCGGGATGAACGAGCACCTGAGGGACGGTCACCCGGAAGCGATGCCGACCGGGCTCCAAGTCCAGTTCCAGCCCTTCCCAGGCGGAGACGAAATAGTGGATCGAGACGCCGTACGGGTTGACCAAGGCGAACCCGACCTCGGCCGGGACGATCCGCCGGCCGCACTCAACCTCCAACTCCACGACCATCGCCTCGCCCATGGCGAAGTTGTCGCTCGGCTGACCCTCCGCGTCGAACAGGGAGACCGAGGTCAATCGGCCATACTCGTTCGGCCCTCGCCGGTTCGTCACCGACGACAGGTCGACCGATGGGCTGGCCGTGCCGGCCCGAAGGTAGCGCGCGATCCCGTTGTGTGCAGGGCCGTCGAAGGTCAGCCGGCCCTTCTCCATCAGGAGGATTCGTTCGCAGAGGGCACTGACGGTTGACATGTTGTGACTCACGAACACCACCGTGCGCCCTTCCCGCAACACGTCGCTCATCTTGCCCGTGCACTTTTTCTGGAACGCCGAGTCGCCGACGGAGAGCACTTCATCGACCACCAGGATATCCGGCTCCAGGTGGGCAGCCACGGCAAATGCCAGGCGCACGTACATGCCGCTGGAGTAGCGCTTGACGGGAGTATCGAGGAACTGCTCGACGCCGCTGAATTCCACGATTTCGTCAAATTTGCGATCGATCTCGCCGCGCCGCATTCCGAGGATGGATCCGTTGAGGAAGATGTTCTCTCGCCCGGTCAGCTCGGCGTGGAATCCAGTCCCCACTTCCAGCAGGCTCGCCATTTGACCGTAGAGGTCGATCGCGCCGGCCGTCGGGTAAGTGATGCGGGACAGCAACTTCAAGAGAGTGCTCTTGCCTGCCCCGTTCCGGCCAATGATGCCGACGGACTCTCCCTGCCTGATGTCGAAGTCGACATCCTTGAGCGCCCAGAACGTCTCCTGATCCTGCCGGCCATTGCCGAGTGGGTGCCTGATGCGGTCGACGATCACTTCCCGGAAGTTCGTAGGCCTACTCGAATTGTGGGCGATGACATACGACTTGCTCAGCCCGCGGACCGAGACGGCAAGGTCCTTAGATGACATCGGCGAAGCTTCGCTCCTGTTGCTTGAAGACCATCATTCCCATCCAGAAAACCGCAAGTGCGACCACCAGAGAGTAGGCAAGCGCAGCCAGGGGGGGAGCACTGCGGCCGAAAAGCGACCACCGGAACGCCTCCAGCAGGCTCGCGAGCGGATTCAGCCGGAGAACCCAGAGAAACTTCGCACTGAGCTTGGTGTTCGTCATCGACCAGGCCACCGGGCTGATGAACAGGCCTAACTGGAGCAGCACCGGAATGACGTGCGCAACGTCGCGATAGCGCACCATCCACGAAGAGGTCATCAGTCCCAGTCCGAGTGCCAGGACCACCAGGATCAGTAGCCAGACCGGCAAGAACACGGTGCCCCATCCTGGCCAGACCCGGTAGATTGCCATCATCACGAACATCAGGACCAGCGAGAAGGACGAATCGACCAGGGCCGAGACCACGGAAGAGAGCGGCAGAATCAACCTGGGAAAGTAGATTTTCGAGAGCATGTGACCGTTGGCGACCAGTGATGCGCTCACCCTGTTCAGCACGTTCGCGAACGTATTCCAGGCCGTCATCCCGGCGAACGCAAAGACCAGGTAGGGCTCTCCGTCGCTCGGCAAGCCGGCGATGACTCCGAAGACGAAAGCAAAGATCAATGCCGCCATGAGCGGCTGGAGAACCACCCAGATCACGCCGAGGGCCGTCTGCTTGTAGCGGACCCGCAGATCGCGCTCGGCCAGGGTCCAGAGCAGGTCGCGGAATCGCAACAGTTCGGGGACGTCGATGAGCGGACCCGGTTCGCTGGCACGGATCCGCACGTGCGGGAGTTCGTTTGCTGATGCAATGTCTAGCATGGTGGCGGAGGTCGTGATCAAGAGTGTGAGGTTGACAGGATCAGAACCCGGTCGGAGGGTCGAAACCGTCACGCCCTGGCTCGCTGGGTCAAGAGTTCGGCAACATCGCCACTAGTGTCGACGTAAGTTCCACGGATAGAGCGACTTATATTGGTGCAGGCGAGAGGTCTCGCGTCGGGCCGCATGATGAACAGGAGTGGGTTTTGGCTATCGAATCTTCGCACGACCAAGGGTCGAAAGTATCAATCCCGGTCCATGAATATACCGGAACGCCATCGTCCTCGACAAGGTGCTTTCAGGCCCGGAGTACGTTAGCACGATCAGGTTGACTCAGGTCAACGACGCTGGAGAGCCGTGGCAGATCCCGGCGCGATCGAGAATTCCGCCCAGACTCTGAGCTCAGCCCGGGTGGCCGTGATCATGGCTGCCGGAGCCATGGACACCGCAGGATGCTCGCTTCACGTTGAAAGGTGTTTTTGCAACATGAGCTTGATTGGCTTGAAGATTGGTTGGAAGTTCCGGTAAGCGAATTCGTAGGGGCGGAGCTTCCGGCAGAGGCGCCGCATCGTGGCGGGGTCGGGCCGTCGGTCTCGAAGGAAATCGATGACGGCCAGCCACTGCTGCCATTGGGTGTCTCGGGTTGCCTTGAGCATGGCGTTGATCTCCTTTCCCTTCTGGCGTGCCTCTTCGGGGATCCGCAGAATCACCGTCTCGACCGCCTGCTTCCAGGCCTCGAACGTGTTCGGCACCACGTGGAAGTCGCTGATGTCGTGCAGGCCGGCAAAGCGGCGATACGGAGCGATATCGCTGGCGACGGTCGGCATCCGCTGCGAGAGGAACTCGATGGCCTTGATGGCCGATTTGCAGTCGGCGTAGCTGGATTGCTCCACCGGTATGAGACCGAGGCGGAAGTGCGCGATGGCCAGGTTGCGCAGATACGAGCTGTAATCCATGGCCGGCAGGGAGTGCACGACGATGTCGCTGCATCGGTCCAGCAGATTCTGATTCTCCCCGAGGAGCTGGATCGACAGGCCGTGCTCAACAGGGCTTACGCACCACTTTTCCCTGGGTTTTCTGGGGTTTTCATGGAAAATATAACAGAATCATATAATGTAACTTAAATAGCAAGTCGCTGTATTGGTCACAACACTATTGAAAAGTCG